>JACOSF010000049.1 GCA_016179005.1 Acidobacteriota bacterium
GCCATCGCGGCGCGGCTGTTTGCAGAGAAGAAAGCGAAGATCATCGCGGTGAGCGATTCGCGGGGCGGCGTGCACAGCTCGCGCGGGATCGATCCAATGAAAGCGCTGCGCTACAAGGAGCGCACCGGCACGGTGGTGGGGATGCCGGGGACTTCGCGCATCTCCAACGAGGAACTCCTGACGCTGAAGTGCGACATCCTGATCCCGGCGGCGCTGGAGAACTGCATCACGCTCGAGAATGCCGACCAGATCAAGGCGAAGATTGTCGCCGAAGCGGCCAACGGGCCGACGACGCCTCACGCGGACGAAGTGCTGGCGCGGAAGGGAATTTTCCTACTGCCGGACATCCTGGCGAACGCGGGCGGGGTGACGGTGAGCTACTTCGAGTGGGCGCAGAACCTGCAAGGGTATTTCTGGGAAGAGCACGAAGTGAACGCGCGGCTCGAGAAGGTGATCAAGAAGGCGTTCTACGACGTGTACGAGGCGTCGCGGAAATTCCACGTGCACAACCGCACCGGGGCGTACATCCTGGCGGTGGGGCGCGTGGCGGACGCAACGATGGTGCGCGGGCTGTTCCCATAGACAGTATAGAGAATCAATTGTCGAGAACGAGCCCGGCTGGGCGATGAAACATCGTCGGCCGGGCTCGTTGTTTTGCGGGCTTCTTTTGGAGTGGGCAAAAAATTTTCTTGCACTGCGAGGAACAAGGCGCGTACATTGCGAAGCAGCCGGCACTCTGCAAATCCCGAAGTTTCGGGACGCGAGGAGCCGGCGATTTTGCCCTGCGCGGAGGGCACAGACTTGAGTCACCCAGCCACACCACAACTGCCGATTGTCCTGACGATCGCAGGCTTCGATCCTTCGGGCGGCGCGGGCATCGCCGCCGATCTAAAAACACTTGCGGCGCACAACTGCTACGGCATCGCAGCGGTGACGGCACTGACGGTGCAGTCCACGCAGGGCGTAAAGAGCACGCACCTGACGCCGGCGGCGACGCTGCGGGCGCAACTCGACACGCTGGCGGAAGACATGACTATCGTCGCGGTGAAGATCGGAATGCTGGGCAACAAAGCCAACGCGGCGGTGGTGGCGGAATTTCTGGACCGCGTGCAGATCGCCAGCGTCGTGCTGGACCCGGTGGCGCGGGCGCAATCCGGCGGCGCAGAATTGATTGACGCGGCGGGATTGAAATACCTGCGCGAAGAGTTGATGAAGCGCGCGACCGTGGTGACGCCCAACGTTCCCGAGGCCGAAGCGCTGCTGGGGATGGAAATCAAAGATGTGCCGGCGATGGAAGCGGCCGCGCGGAAATTGGTGGAACTGGGCGCGCGCGCGGTGGTGGTCAAGGGCGGCCACATGGAGAAGGCAATTGACGTGCTCTTCGACGGCAGCGAAATCCTGCACTTCGGCGGGGAGAAAGTGAAAAGCCCGAACACGCATGGGTCGGGATGCACGTTTGCATCGGCGGTGACCGCGCAACTGGCCAGCGGAAGGCCGCTACGCGAAGCGGTCCTGCTGGCGAAAGCGTACGTCACGAAGGCCATCGAGAGGAGCTATGCGGTGGGCAAAGGGCCGGGGCCGCTGAATCATTTTTACCGGTTCCAGCAGGAGCCGCCGGCGCGTGGAGTCCATGAGGTGCCGCAGCACGGGTTGCATCCGGCGTCGGAGCCGGGCGTGAGAGGATAGCGGCGAGAGATGAGTGGCGAGTGGCGAGATAGGGCGACCCGATGGGTCGCCCGATTTGTTTTTGGGGAGCTAGCGCTTCCAAACAATCTTGCCAGCGACGATGGTGGCCATGGGACCGCCGGTGAAGGCGGCGCCGTCGAACGGCGTGTTGCGGGATTTACTGGCGGAATCCGCGGCGCGGAAGGTCCACTGGTGCGTTGTAGAGAAGAGCGTCAGGTCGGCGGCTGCGCCCGCGGCGACAGCGCGCTTGATGCCGAGGATGCGCGCGGGGCCGGTGGTGAACAGCTCGATCATGCGCATCAAGCTGATGCGATTGGTGTGAACGAGTTTGCCGAGCGCAAGGGCGAGAGCGGTTTCGAAGCCGATAATGCCGAAGGGCGCTTTGTCGAACTCGACGTCTTTGCTGGCGGCGTCGTGCGGGGCGTGATCGGTGGCAATGCAGTCCACCGAGCCGTCGGCGAGGCCGGCAATGAGAGCGTCCCGATCCGAGCGGGAGGCGAGCGGCGGATTCATCTTGAAGCGCGTGTCGTAGGTGGTGATGAGCTCGTCGGTGAGCGTGAAATGGTGCGGGGTGACTTCGCAGGTGACGCGGAGGCCGTCCGCGCGCGCGGCGCGGACGTGTTCGAGTGATTCGCGGCACGAAAGATGCGCGACATGGAAATGCCCGCCGGTGAGCTCGGCAATCTGCACGCCGCGAGACACCGCGATGGATTCAGCGCAGGCGGGAATGCCGCGCAGGCCCATGCGCATGGAGGTGGGGCCTTCGCGCATCACGCCGCCCCCCACAAGCGACGTGTCTTCGCAGTGGTCAATCACCGGCAAGCCAAGTGAATTGCAGTAGTCCATCACCTGTCGCAGCAGCTTGGCGGAGGCGATGGGGCGGCCGTCGTCGCTGACGGCGACGATGCCGGCCGACTTCATGGCGGCAATTTCGGCGAGGGCTTCGCCCTTGCTGCCGAGCGAAGCGGCGCCAATGGGCCAGACGCGCACGCTGGCCCCCGCGGCGGCGCGCTCGAGGATGCCGCGCGTTACGGAAGCGTTGTCGTTCACCGGCTTGGTGTTGGGCATGCAGCACACAGTGGTGAAGCCGCCGCGAGCGGCGGCGCGCGTGCCGGTCTCGATGGTTTCCTTGAAATCTTCGCCGGGCTCGCGGAGATGGCAGTGAAGGTCAGTGAAGCCGGGCGCGACGATGAGGCCGGAGGCGTCGAGGACTTCGGCACCGGGGGCGTTGATGCCGGGGGCGACCTGGGCGATGCGATCGCCGTCGAGGAGAACGTCGAGCACGGCGTCGGTTTTGCTCGCCGGGTCGAGGACGCGGCCGTTCTTAATCAGCAGCATGGAGTGCTTCCTTGGATTCATCGTGCGGCCCGCCGATAAGCAGGAACAGCAGCGCCATGCGCACGGCAAGGCCGTTGGTCACCTGCTCGAGCACACAAGACTGTGGGCAATCGGCCACGACAGGATCAATTTCCAGGCCGCGGATCATCGGACCGGGATGCATCACGATGGCATGGGACGGAGCGAGGCGCAGACGCTCGGGCGTGAGCTGGTAGAGAAGGATGTAGTCGTCGAGCGGCAAGGCGGGCTCGTGGAGTCGCTCCTGCTGTACGCGGAGGACCATAACGACATCGGCGTCGCGCACGGCGTCTTCGATGTTGGAGACACGGCGGATGGACGAGCCGAGAGGCGCGAGAGTCTCAAGTTCGCTCGGAAGCCACATGGCAGGCCCGCAGAGCGTGAAGTGCGCGCCGAATTTTCCGAGAAGCTGAATATTGGAGCGGGCCACGCGACTGTGCAGGATGTCGCCGATGATGGTGACGTTGAGATGGTCCAGGCGGCCCTTGCGGTCGAGGATGGTGATGGCGTCGAGCAGGGCCTGGGTAGGATGCTCGTGCGTGCCGTCGCCGGCGTTGATGACGGGGATCTGGAGATGCTGCTGGACGAAGTGCGGCGCGCCGGAAGAGGAGTGACGCATGACGATGCAGTCGGGCTTCATGGCATCCAGCGTTTTCACCGTATCAATCAGCGATTCACCCTTGCGCAGGCTGGAGGATTCGGCCTGGAGGTTCATGGAGTCTGCGCCGAGGCGCGAGGCCGCTGTGCCGAAGCTGATGCGGGTGCGTGTGGAGGACTCGAAGAAGGCGAGAGCCACGGTCTTGCCGCGCAGGGTGGCCAGCTTTTTCAGCGGGTGGCTCTGGATTTCCTGAAACGGCCGGGACTGTTCAAGGATAAAGGAAATATCTTCGCGGGTGAGCGGTTCGATCCCCAGCAAGTGGTGAAAGCGACAGGACACGCAGGACCTCAGGCGAAAATCGCGGGCCGCAGCCCTCAGGGAACGCGCTCGACGAGCATGACGCGATCCTCGTGATCAATTTCGTCCAACCGTACTTCGATAATTTCCGTATCGCTGGTCTGCACATGGCGGCCAACGAAGGTGGCCTCGATGGGCAGTTCGCGGTGGCCGCGGTCAATCAACACGCAGAGCTCGATGCGCTTCGGACGGCCGAGATCGAACAGGCCATTCATGGCGGCGCGAATCGTGCGGCCCGTGTAGAGCACGTCGTCGATCAGGACGAGAACCTGATCGTCCACGGAGAACGGGATGTCGGTGGAATGCACGATGGGTTGCGCGGCGACCAGGCTCAGGTCGTCGCGGTAGAGCGTGATGTCCAGGGTGCCGACGGGAACGACAGAACCGTCCATGGCCTGGATGGCGCGGGCCAGGCGCTGGGAGAGGGGAACACCACGGCGGCGGATGCCGATCAGGCTGAGTCCGGCGGTGCCGCCATTGCGCTCGACAATCTCGTGGGCGAGGCGCGAAAGGGTGCGGTCGATTTCTGCGGCGGCCATTAACTGGTTTTTTTCGACGACGCGCATCGTGGCGAGATATTAGCACAGAGGGAGCAATCGAGGCACAGGAGGTAAAGGAGGCAGGGGAGATAGAGGACGCAGAGGAAATGGAGGAAGTGAACGACCCTGAAAACGCGTGAGAACCAAAAGCTCATGATAAGCTGAGGCGTTTTTTCGTTTCCTGGAGGAATCATTGAAGCAGGCCCTACGGAAGATCCTGGCAACAATAGTTTGCGCCGGGCTGGTGGCGACATCCGCCCCGGCACAGCGCGAGGCGACCCGCACGCGCGCAGCACAGAAGACTACGAATCATGCCCCCAAGCTGGTAGTGGTGCTGGTGGTGGACCAGATGCGGGGAGACTACATCGAGCGCTACGGTCACCAGTGGACGAAAGGGCTGCGGCGGCTGGTGAAGCAGGGGGCGTGGTACCGCCAGGCGGCGTACACCTACATGAACACGATCACCTGCGCAGGGCACGCCACGATTTCGACGGGGAGCATTCCGGCGACGCACGGCGTGATCTTGAACGCGTGGTGGGACCGGGAAACCGGAAAGCAGGTGAGTTGTACGGAAGACCCAAAAGCACGAACCATCAGCTACGGCGCCCCGGCGATAGGAGCACACAGCGCGTTCCGGCTGGAAGTGCCCACACTGGCGGACGAACTGCGGGCGCAGTTGGACGGAAATGCACGGGTGGTCACCATGGCGGTGAAGGCGCGGGCGGCGATCATGCTGGCGGGTCACCGCGCGGACGCCGCAACATGGTTTGACGCCGGCAGCGGTGCCTGGGTGACCACATCGGCGTTTACGGCGGCGCCGGTGCCGTTTGTCGAGAGCTTCTTGAAGTCGCATCCGGTGGAGCGGGATTTCGGAAAAGTGTGGACACGAGTCCTCCCCGAGAGCGCATACCTGTTCAAGGACGCAGAGGCGGGAGAGAGGCCGCCGGAGGGCTGGAGCGAGGTGTTTCCGCATCCCCTGGAGGGGAAGAGCGAGAAGCCGGATGCACAATTCTATCGCTTGTGGGCGGAAAGCCCGTTCGCGGATGCCTACGTGGGAGAAATGGCGGCGGCAACCGTGGACGCGTTGGGGCTCGGGAAGGGGCCGGGCACAGATTATCTGGCGATGAGCTTTGGCGCGCTGGACAGCGTGGGACATGCGTTTGGGCCGCAGAGCCACGAAGTGCAGGACACGCTGGTGCGGTTGGATGAAACGATCGGGAAGCTGCTGGCGCACCTGGACCACGCGGTAGGGGCGAAAAACTATGTCGTTGCGTTCTCCGCGGATCATGGTGTGGCGCCAATTCCAGAGCAAATGATGGGGGAAGGAATTGAGGCGGGGCGCGTGGCCACAAGTGACGTCATCGCCCGCGTGGAAAAGGCAATGGAGCCGCTGTTGGGGGCGGGCAAGCACGTGGCGCGCATGACCTACCCCGACCTGTATTTCATGTCCGGGGTCTATGCAAAGCTGCAAGCGGACGCCACGGCGATGGCTGCGGTGAAAGAAGCAATCAGAGGTGTGCCGGGCGTCTGGAGGGTGTATCGAAGCGAAGAGTTGGAAAATGCAAAAGGCAGCGGGGACGCGATCATGAGGGCAATCGCGCTCAGTTATTACCCGGGACGGAGCGGCGACATGGTGGTTGTGCCGAAGCCGTACTGGTTTTTGGTGAACGAGGCGAAGTCCGTCCCCGCAGGGTCGGCTACGACGCATGGGACGCCGCACGGTTACGATCAGCATGTGCCGGTCATCTTGATGGGAAACGGGATCAAAGGCGGAGAATATCTGAATGCTGCGAGTCCCGCGGACATCGCTCCAACGCTGGCGTTTCTCTGCGCGATCACGCTGGCGCGAGCCGATGGGCGGGTGCTGGCGGAAGCGCTGGAGATGCCGCGAAGCGCCGACATAAAGGCGACCATGCCATCGGAGAGTGTGAAAAAGCAGTAGCCGGGGCACGCCGCAGGTTTTGCTTGGCATTCGCCCCGGAAGTGGTACACTTCCGCCAGTGGTGAGCGTGGCGACCTCGGTCGACCTCAGCGTCAACGTCGGCGCCCTCAAGCTGACGAACCCTATCATTGCCGCCAGCGGCACCTTCGGCTACGGACTCGAGTTTTCCCACCTGGTTGACCTGAACCGCTTGGGCGGAATCGTCGTCAAAGGACTTTCTATCGAAGCCATGGATGGCGCACCGGCGCCGCGCATGTGCGAAACCGCCAGCGGAATGCTGAACGCCGTGGGATTGCAGAACGTGGGAGTTCGCGCGTTTGTGGCGGAAAAGCTGCCCAAGCTGCGGGGCTACCAAACGGCGGTGGTGGCTAACGTCTTTGGCAAGACGGTGCAGGAATACGTGCAGGTGGTCGAGGTGCTTGAGGGCGCCGAAGGGCTGGCAGCCTACGAGCTGAATATTTCCTGCCCGAACGTGAAGCAGGGCGGTGCCCACTTTGGAAGTGACCCGCGGCTGGCTGCGGAGGTCGTGGAGGCGGTCCGAAAGGTGGCCAGAAGGCCGCTTTGGGTGAAGCTATCGCCCAACGTGACGCACATTGCCGAGATGGCTATGGCGGTTGAGGCTGCCGGAGCGGACGTGCTGACGGTGGCGAACACGTACTTTGCCATGAGTGTGGACTTGGAGACACGGAAGTCGAGGTTGGGAAAACTGACTGGGGGTCTTTCGGGACCAGCAATCAAGCCTATCACGCTGAGGCTGGTCTATGAAACGTGTCGAGCGGTCAGAATCCCGGTAATTGGGCTCGGCGGGATCGAAACTGCCGGAGACGCGGCTGAATATATGATGGTTGGAGCGGCGGCGGTGCAGGTGGGTACGGCCAGCTTTGTGGACCCCAGAGCCACTGAGAGGCTGGTGGAAGGACTAGAAAACTGGTGTTTTGCAAATAAGATATGTAAATTGAATGAGTTACGAGGAACATTAAAGGAATGAACTCTTGCCATGGGAGGGTTGAAAAGGGTATAATGTCCTGATTCGCCGTAGGTTAAATAGGACACTATGCGTTCGAAGCTTTTCATACTTTGGGCTGGCTTTCGGGGCCTCCTGCTGATCTTGGTCATCGTGACCGCAGTGGAGGCGCCGGCGGTGGTTCTTCCTTTGCAGCCCGACAGGCCAATTCGGGTCTGGGAGGGGCTATCGAGCTGGTATGGGGAGAAGTTCCACGGACGTTTGACGGCTAATGGGGAGATTTACGACATGTATGCCCCCACAGCGGCCCACCC
>JACOSF010000050.1 GCA_016179005.1 Acidobacteriota bacterium
CAGTTCGGCACCATTGGTGTATTCCCCAATCCCGACGCGGTTTCCGAGTTCAAAGTGGAGACCAGCGTGGCCAAGGCGGAAGTCGGCCGCGGTGGCGCCACCATCAATACCTTGTTTCAATCCGGCGCCAACCAGATCCACGGTTCGGTTTTCTACTACGGCCAGAATGAGGCCCTGAACGCCACCCACTGGTTTATCAACCGCGACCGCGAACGGCTCGTCGCCGCCGGGCAAACGGTGGCTCAAGCCGAAGCGACCATCCCCAAATCGAAAATCAAGGTTCACGAATTCGGCTTTACCGTCGGCGGACCCATCATCAAGAACCGGACCTTCTTCTTCGTGGACTATCTCGGCCAGCGGAACAGCATCCCCAACGCCTTCCGTACGGTCGTGCCCACCATGAAATCGCGCGCGGGCGATTTTTCGGAGTTCTCCGGTGCCGTCACCAACCCGCAGACTTGTGTGACACCCGGCGTCATTGCCTCGGGTGGTTGCTCGTCTTTCCCGGGCAACATCATCCCCAGCTTGCAGACGCAGCCCAATTTCAGCTCGGCCGCGTTTAAGTTTCTGGGTGATTTCCCGACCCCCACCATCAACGTGACGAATCCGAACTTCGGCAATCCGAACTTCTTTAGCGTGCGCGCCAACCAGGAGCGCATCAATTCCTATGACATCAAGGTGGATCACCGGCTCACCAACAATAACAACGTGATGGGGCGCTTCAGCCAGAGCAAGCAAAAGCGCGTCCGTGCCAACTTCTTCCCCAAACTCCCCACAGCGGGTTTCGGAGCCGGGGACGAAGTGGGCAACACTCGCCAGGTGGTGGTCAGCGACACGCATGTGTTTAAGCCGACCATCCTGAACGAAGCCAAGTTCGGTTGGACACAGATTGAAATCGGCATCTACAACTGCGGCGTCGGCGGCGCTTGCGGCGTCAGCCCCACCTACTCGAAGGACATCGGCATTCCCAACGCCAACAAGGGGACCTTGGCCACCAGCGGCGGAATGCTCACCGGCGGTTTCGGGACCGGCGAGTTTGAGTTCACCGGGGATGGCGGTCTGTTCCTGCCCAAGTCCAACAACTTCCATTTCGCCGACAACGTCACCATCATCAGCGGAAAGCACACTTGGAGGGTGGGCGCCGAGGCGCGCTTGCGGCATCTCGACACCATTGATGGTGGCCGATCCGGCATGCTCAAGGGACACATCCAGTACGGCACAGGAACCACTGAAAGCACCGGTAACGTTCAGGCGGACTATCTCCTTGCCCGGCCTGCGCTGTTCTCGCAGTCGGGCAGCATCCTCGGCGGTGAGAAACCGTTCGAGCTGCGCACCACCGAGTGGGCCTTCTTCGTTCAGGACGACTGGAAGGTGACTCCGTACCTCACGCTGAACCTGGGACTGCGTTACGACCTGTATCCCGGCTGGACGGAGAAGGCAGGCCGGATGGCCAACTACGATCCTGCCGCTCGCGCCATCGTCCGGGCTTCCGGCGACAGCAGGCTGACTACGACGGACAAGACAAACTGGGGTCCGCGAGTGGGCTTCGCTTGGAACGTTTCACCGCAGAACAAGATTGTGATTCGCGGCGGCTACGGCCTTTTTTACGCCCAGGATGCCACCGATTATCCTCCGCTGATCCGCAACGTGCCTCTGACCAGCACGGTCAATTTCAACGGGCCCGGCTTCGGCGGGACGGCCAACTTCAATCTCAACACGGGTCCGCCGGTGGCCCCCATCGTGGATCCCCCGGTGTTGTCCCCGAACACGTCGTTTTTCGTTCTGGAAAAGAGCGCCAAGACGCCCAACATTCAGGAGTGGAACCTGACCGGGCAGTGGGAGTTCGCCCGCAATTGGCTTCTGGACATTGGCTATGTGGGCTCGCGGAGCCGCCACTTGCTGGCCACTCGCCAGATCGGGAACAACAACGACGGGCTGGGCTCTGCGCGCACGCCCACGGGCGCTGTCTCGGCCACGAACCCCAACCCCGATTCGCCCATTGGCAGCGTGGTGGCTTATGAGTATCGCGCGTCCGGCAATTATGACGCCCTGCAAACTCGCCTCGAGAAGCGGTTTGCGCAGGGTTTCGAGTGGCGCGTCGCCTACACCTACAGCCACAACATTGACGACTCCACAGGTGCCTTCCAGGGCGCCGGCGACGAGCGCGGAGACGCGGGCGGGCCGATCAATCCCTTTAGCTTCAGAGCGGAGCGCGGGAATTCCTCCCTCGATCGGAGGCACCTCTTCAGTTCCAGCTTCATCTACGACTTGCCCTTTGGCAAGGGCAAGAAGTGGGGCTCGAGCGTCAGTACCCCGGTTGACAAGTTCATCGGCGGCTGGCAAGCCAACCTCATCTGGTCGGGCCAATCCGGTCAGCCGTTCAGTGTGCGCATGGACAACTTGGGAGTGACCGGTGGCAGTACCCGGCCGGATCTGCTTCCCAACTGCAAAGCGGTGACCGGAGACAAGAACCAATATCTCAACGTGGCGTGCTTCGCGGCGCCCACGCAGTTTGTCACCAATCTGGCCGGCAAGCAGGTCTACTTTGGAAACTCGCCGCGGAATGCGTTCACCGGGCCGGGCTTCTTCCGAACCGACTTCTCCATCTTCAAGAACACGAAGGTTGGCGAGCGCTACCGGGTGCAGTTCGGTATGGAGTTCTTCAACGCGTTTAACAACGCCAACGTTGTGGTGCCCAACAACAACTTCAGCAACCCAACCGGCTTCAGCGGCTTGGGAACGTTTGGCGGAGCTGGGGGCGCATCGGCTGCTTGCTTGGTGACCCGTTCACCCTCATTGAGCCACGCACAGCGAACCGTTCACTGATAGAATGAGAATCATGGGGGCGGGATTTCGTCACCGAATACCGAACTGTGCGCTGATTTTCCTGCTCTTTTTCTCCGGTCTTTCCCGCCTCGGGGCACAGGACCAGAAAAAGGAAGCGTCACACACCGAGCGATTCGCCAGCCCGACAGCCAAGGCGGAGCGCGCCGAAGCGCAAGCCAGCGCCCGCCTGCGGGAGAACCCGAACGACGCTGGCGCACTGGCCGACCGCGGTGAGGCGCGCTTGCGGCTGGGTAAATTGGATGAAGCGGTGGAGGACTTCCGCCAGGCGGCGGCTCTCGATCCTGGTTCGGCTGACTCGCAGGCGAATCTGGCCTATGGCCTGTGGAGACAGCGCCGCTTGCCGGAGGCTCTGGCTGCGGCACAGAACGCGCTGGCCCGGAACGCGGACCACTTTTCGGCGCACTACTATTTGGGTCTCATGCTCCTGCAATC
>JACOSF010000051.1 GCA_016179005.1 Acidobacteriota bacterium
ACTATTAATCCAACAAGATTACCGGTTCCTTCACCCGGCTCATGGTTCGCGCCGCGTAACTGCTTCGGCCACTCAAATGCTCCAGTCACGATGTGTCCCGTCGCACCGGTGAAATTAGTTTGCTGAGTTCCACTCCCCGGCCACTCTTAGTCCTAGAGGAGAAAAGATGCGTCGATTATTCCTGGTCGCGGCAAGCGCAGTCATAGCCGCTTTGGCGATGCTGCCCACAGCGGCATCGGCCCAGTACGTAGGAGCAAGTAAGTGCAAGCTCTGTCACCTGCCGCAGTTCAAGAGTTGGGAACAGACCAAGATGTCACAGGCTTTCGAGTTGCTGAAGCCCGGTGTTCGCGCGGATGCCAAACGCGCGCACAATATCGATCCCAACAAGGACTACACCAGTGATCCGAATTGTGTGTCATGCCATGTGACCGGATTCGGCCAGCCCGGCGGCTTTGAGAGTGCCGAGAAAACGCCCAATCTTGCAGGTATTCAGTGCGAGGCGTGCCACGGGTCGGGCGCTGGCTACCTGAAGCCTGCACTGATGAGTTTGCAAAACAAGGAATACAAGCGCAGCAATCTCGTGGCTGCCGGAATGGTTGTGCCGACCGCCGAGACCTGCCAGAAGTGTCACAACAAAAAGAGTCCGTTTTACAAGCCTTTCGACTACAACACGCGCCTCCAGCAGGGGACCCATTCGCACGAGGCGCTGAAGTACCGACACGAATAAAGGGAGGGAGAAATGACTGCCCGGCGCCAGTTCTTGGCCTGGGCCCTTGCCGCCTTGGCCGCTTTGCTGCTCCTGATCGCTGTTTTGTTCTGGGGACACCGCGACGTTGAGGAGCGTTGGAATACTTTTCTGGTGGGCGACCCCAAAGCGGGTGCGGAGGCCTTTCGCCAGAAGGGATGCAGCGATTGTCATGCCGTCTGCGGTATGGGCACCAAGCTGGCGCCGGACCTGGCTATGAAGTCGAGCGCCGGATCAAACATGAACCTGTTGGTGACACGCCTTTGGAACCATGTCCCCATCATGTGGCAACAGTTTGAGAAAAAAGGCAAGGAGTTCCCCCGCATCACGGCGGAAGAAACTGCCGATCTGTTCGCCTATCTCTACTCCGCTTGCTACGCCCGGGAATCGGGCAATTCCGCCCGCGGAAAGGTTTTGTTTTCGCGGAAGGGTTGCATCCGCTGTCATCGAATCGAGGACGAGGGAGGCAAAGTCGGGCCCGACCTGAAGAGCATTGGGCCCGTCGACACGCCGATCTTCTGGGTTCAGGAAATGTGGAATCACGCGCCGGCCATGGAAGCTGACATGCGCGAGTTCAAATTGGCCTGGCCGCGCTTCGACGGCGAAGAAATGAATGATCTGCTCGCCTACATTCGGGAAGAACGCGCCGGGCCGCAACGCGAATCCGACTTGTTGCCCGCAGATCCGGATCGTGGCTGGACCTTGTTTCAAAAGAAGGGCTGTATTGCGTGTCACGCTGTGAGGGGGCAGGGTGGGAGCGCGGGTCCTGATCTCGGCACGGGTCGCCCCTTGCCTCCCACCCTCACACAGGTTGCCGGGCAAATGTGGAACCACTCCCCAGAGATGTGGGCAAGGATGAAGAAGGAACGCATCGACCGGCCCGTTTTCGAAGGTCGCGAAATGGCCGACGTGATCGCGTTTCTCTACAGCCTTCGATCCTACGAATTGGGGGGCTCGCCTTCCGTGGGGAAGGCGCTCTTCAATGAGCGCAAGTGCAGCCGCTGCCACGGTGCGGAGGGGCGCGGTGGCGAAGTCGGTCCCAATTTGCGGAGGCGCGGGAGGCTCCTCACGCCGGTCAATCTGGCTAGAGCCCTCTGGGCCCATGGGCCGGAAATGTACCGGAAGTCAACGCAGCTCGGCGTGGGCTGGCCCACCATGAAGCAAGGCGACCTGGAACATCTGCTGGCGTTTCTAAACGCACCTCCAGAAAAACAGAGCAAATGAACGGGACAACGCACTCCAAGACAACCATCTGGCTGCTGAGTTTTGTCGTATTTTTCGGGTTGGGATCGATCGTGCTGGGCACCGTCTGGCCGGAAAATATTCCCGCCCAACCGATTCGCTTCAATCACGCCGTCCACGTTTCCAACGGACTGACTTGCGAGGACTGCCATGCGGGGGCGCTGACCCGAGAGAAAGCGACGCTGCCGCAGCTCGACACTTGTTTGACCTGTCACAGCGAGGCGGTGACCACAAAGCCGGAGGAAGAAAAGGTCCGGGTGTTTGCGCGCGCGGGCCGGGAGATTCAGTGGGTGCAGCTCACGCGGGTGCCCGAGCACGTCTATTTCTCCCACCGGCGGCACACCGCGCTGGGGGGCTTGAAGTGCGCGGAGTGTCACGGGCCGATGGAGAGCTACACGGAACCGCCACGGCGCGCGTTTCGGCGGATGAAAATGAACGACTGCATCGAGTGCCACAAACAGAGGAAAGCCAGCTATGACTGCAACGATTGTCACCGCTAGCCGTCGGCGCCGCGTGTCTCGAAAAAACGCTGTGTCGCTGGCAATCCTGCTGGCCGTGCTGGTCCCGCTTCCGTGGTTGGCGGCGCAAGCCCCGAGCAGCGCCGGATACTTCGTGATTCCCGGCGACGCAAAAGCCGGGATGAAGACGTTTTTCGACAAGGGCTGCATCCGATGCCACGCGGTTCTTGGCGAGGGCGGGAAGAGCGCGCCCGACTTAGGCCGCGCCCCGGCCGGGCATCTGAGCGCAGCGGAGTTAGTGGCGGCGATGTGGAACCACGCCCCGCAGATGTGGACGCGGATGCAGGAGGAAAAGGTAACGCCTCCGGCCTTCAAAGCATCCGAGATGACCAACTTGTTTGCCTTTCTCTATTCGGTCCGCTCCATGGACGAGCCGGGAGACGCGGAGCGCGGACGGCGGCTGTTTTCGGAAAAGCGCTGTGCGGAATGTCACAGGACCGCGGGCGGGGAAAAGGGCGCTGCGCCGGACTTGAGACAATGGGGCGCTTATCGAAATGCGGTGAGCTGGATCCAGGCCATGTGGAACCACGCGCCGGCGATGCAGGCCAAGATGGAAGCACGGGGCTATGCCTGGCCGGAATTGCAGGGGAGCGACGTCGCGGACCTGATTGCCTACGTGCGGACGCAGGCCACC
>JACOSF010000001.1 GCA_016179005.1 Acidobacteriota bacterium
CAATATCGGCTTCCAGGTGGCGGCGAGAATCCCGGTGCGGAAAAACGGCCATGGCGAGGTTCCCGTGCCGGGCGACACGGACGACTACGAGTGGACGGGCACCATTCCGTTCGAGGAATTGCCGATGGCGTTCAACCCGCCAGGAGGAATCATCGCCTCCGCCAATGCCCGGGTGGTGGGGCCGGGATACAAGCGCTTCCTGACGGAAAACTGGATGTCTCCCTACCGCACCGATCGCATCTACGCGCTGCTGGACACTAAGAAAAAATTCCGTCCGCAGGATTGCATCGCGATCCAGACGGACCTGCTCTCCCTGCCGCACCGGATGCTGGCAGAGTATTTGCGGAAGGCGGCGGAGAAACATCCGCCGAAGGACTCGCGGGCGCGCTGGCTGATTGAGCAGTTCCCCAAGTGGAATGGGCGCGCCTCGGCCAATTCCGTGGAGATGTCTCTTTTGGAATTCACTCGCCGGATCCTGCGGAAAAAAATCCTGGAAGCGAAGCTGGGAGACGAGCAGATGTATCGCTGGTGGCGCAGCGAAGTGTTTCTTCAGAACGTGCTGCGCGACCGTCCGGCACACTGGCTGCCCAAGGAATTTGCGGCCGCGGGGAGCGTCTCCGACGGCTACGACGAGCTGCTCAGCCGCAGCGCCGACGAGGCCATCAGGGAAATGGAGCGGCGCAGCGACAGCGACAAGCTGGTCCAGTGGAACTGGGGCACTTTTATGCAACTCACCATCCTGCACCCGCTGGCGCGGACCGGCTTCCTGCGCCGCCACTTGAGCATTGGCCCCATCACGCAGGCGGCGCGGACCGGCTTCCTGCGCCGCCACTTGAGCATTGGCCCCATCACGCAGGCTGGAAGCAGCTTCAGCGTGAAACAGACCGGCAGGTCGCTGGGACCGGCTATGCGTTTCGTGGCCGACCTCGCCAACCTCGATAATTCTCTGATGAACATCACCATGGGACAATCGGGACAATACTTGAGCCGCTACTACGAAGATCAGTTCCCGGCGTGGTACGAAGGGCGCGGGATTATTTCCTCGTTCAGCGATGCGGCCGAAGAAAATAGCCGCGTGAATCACCTGCGCCTGCTGCCGGCGCGCGCGCCGGCGAAATAGCGCACAATTCGCAGCGCGACGGCTGCATAAAGAGTTTGTAGGCGTTCTCCCGCGTGCGCTAAAATGCAGCCCGGTGAAATTCAGACTATGACGCAAGCGCCGAGCAAAAAACCCGAGCCGCCCAAGAAGGCCGATTTCGAGCGCTCGCTCGCGCGGCTGGAAGAAGTGGTGCAGAAACTTGAGGGCGCGAACCTTTCCCTCGATGACGCCATGAAGCTGTTTGAAGAGGGCGTGCAGCTCTCCCGCGAATGCCAGAAGCAGCTTGCCGAAGCCGAGGCGCGCGTGGAAATCCTGCTGAAGAAGGCGGACGGAAAGCTGGCCGCGGAACCCTTCGAGCCTGACGACGAGGACAAGGGCTGAAAAGATTGAGTGATTGAGTGAATGGTGATTGAGTGATTGCAGAAAGAAATCCGAAGCAGGCACACCTACTCCGTTCAACTTAGAAAACACACACGAATGAAACTTCCTGCCTTTTTTGAAGAGGACCGCCAAGCAGTCGAACAAGCACTGGAGCGACTGCTACCGGCGGAAAGCACACCGCCGCCTTCGATTCACCGCGCCATGCGCTACAGCGTCTTTGCCGGCGGCAAGCGCGTGCGGCCCATCCTGTGCATGGAAGCGGCGCGGATTTTTTCGGCGCACGTCGAGCCGGCTATCGCGGCGGGCTGCGCGCTGGAATTCATCCACACCTATTCGCTGATTCACGACGACCTGCCCGCGCTCGACAACGACGACCTGCGCCGTGGCAAGCCAACGTGCCACAAACAATTCGGCGAGGCCGCAGCCATCCTGGCGGGCGATGCGCTGCTGACACTCGCCTTTCAGACGCTGGCGGAAACGCCCCTGGCAGCGGATGGTCGCGTCGCCGCCATCCAAGAGGTTTCGCGCGCGGCTGGCACCGTGCGCGGCATGGTCGGCGGGCAGGTAGCGGACCTCGAGGCGGAAGGAAAAACAATTCAGCCGGAGATGCTCGAGTACATTCACCGCTCGAAGACGGCCGCGCTGATTCGCGCGTCGGTGGTGACCGGCGCAATCTGCGGCGGCGCCGGCGAGGCAGACGTTGAGCGGCTGCGGCGCTTCGGCGAAAGCATCGGCTGGGCGTTTCAGGTGGTGGACGACATTCTGGACGTGGAGGAATCGTCGGCCGCCCTCGGCAAGACGGCGGGGAAAGACCAAGCGCAGAAAAAAGCCACCTACCCGGCGCTGTTCGGGCTGGAGAAATCGCGCGCGTTCGCCGAAAAGCTGGTCGGCGAGGCGATCGCAGAATTGGCGCCGTACGGCGAGCGCGCGGCGAGGCTGCGGGAGTTGGCGGAATTTCTGGCGGCAAGACGCGCATAACCGCCAAGATGTCGGCCCGCCAGAGCGGGCCGACGCACCATGCCAGAATGCCGGCCCCGCAGAGCGGGGCCGGCGCTACGTGCTTGTGAAATCCAAACGCAAAGCGAAAACAAGATTGGACGTGCTGTTGGTGGATCGCGCCATGGCCGAGTCACGCCAGAAGGCCCAGGCGATGATTCTGGCGGGCGAGGTGCTGGTCAACGGGCAGAAGGCGGCCAAGGCAGGCATGCCCGTTGCGACAGACGCAGAAATTGAATTGACCGGCGAGAAATTGAAGTACGCAAGCCGCGGTGGGCTGAAGCTGGAAGGGGCGCTGGCGGATTTCAGCGTGAATGTAAGCGGGAAAGTTTGTCTGGATGCAGGCGCGTCCACCGGCGGGTTCACCGATTGCCTGCTACAGTCGGGCGCGGCGAAGGTTTTCGCCGTGGACGTGAGCACCGACCAGCTCGACTGGAAGCTGCGGCAGGACGCGCGGGTCGTGCCGGTGGAGTGCAACGCGCGGTTTCTCCAGCCCGCGGACATCGGCGAAGCGGTGGACGTGGTCACCGTGGATGTGTCCTTTATTTCCGTGACGAAGGTGTTGCCGGCGCTGGCGGCAGTGGCCCGGCAGGGCGCGGAGTTCTTAGTCCTGGTGAAGCCGCAGTTCGAGCTCGAGCGCGGCGACGTGGGCAAGGGTGGAATCGTGCGCGACCCCGCGCTGCACCAGCGCGCCATCCAGCGCGTGCGCGTGGCTGCGGGACTTATGGAGCTGACCGTGCTCGGCGAGACGCCCAGCCGCCTGACCGGCGCGGGAGGCAACCAGGAGTATTTTCTGCACGCGCGGCGCGAGCCACTGCGTTCCGCTGTTTCGCCGGAGAAGCCAGTAGAGTAGAATCAGCTCGCCCGTGACCCGAGCGCAATGATTCGCACCGTCGGCATCATCTCGAAACCCCGCAAGGAAAATATTGCCGCAGTCGTGCCGCGCCTGCTCGAATGGCTGCGCGCGCACAACTTGGAGGTTTTCTACGACCAGGAAACCGCCGAATGC
Source organism: Acidobacteriota bacterium (assembly GCA_016179005.1). Lineage (GTDB taxonomy): Bacteria > Acidobacteriota > Terriglobia > Acidiferrales > UBA7541 > JACQDE01. The sequence goes on from JACOSF010000001.1 coordinate 3,486, forward strand.
ATTGCGCCGGGCGGGCCCATTCGGCAAGCTCAGGGCAAGCCGGAAGTGCCGCGCGAGGAGCTGGCAGCCAGGACAGACATGATCATCCTGCTCGGCGGCGACGGCACGCTGCTGGCCGCCGCGCGCATGATGGGCGATTCCGCGGTCCCCATCTTGCCTGTGAACCTCGGCGGCCTCGGTTTTCTGACCAGTGTGACGCTGGAGGAGTTGTATTCGGTCCTCGAGGAAGTGCTCGCCGGAAACCATCGCATCAGCGAACGCGTGCTGCTGGAGGCGGAAGTGCTCCGCAACGGACAGGTGATCGAACGGCAGCGCGCATTGAACGACGCGGTGCTGAACAAGGCGGCCCTGGCGCGGATTATTGACCTAGAACTCCTCATCGATGGCGGGTACGTCTGCAGTTACAAGGCGGATGGGCTGATCGTCTCCACGCCGACGGGCTCGACGGCGTACTCGCTCGCCGCGGGCGGGCCGATTGTCTATCCGGTGCTCGACGCGTTTATCATCACGCCCATCTGCCCGCATTCGCTCACCAACCGCCCGCTGGTCGTCCCGGACACCATGAGCATCGAGATCGATTTCCGCTGCGGGGACGAGTCGGTCTTCCTCACTATTGACGGGCAGGTGGGCATTGAGCTGAAAGAAGGCGACCGCGTCGCCATTCGCAAGGCGCCCACCAAGCTGAGAGTGGTGCGTCCGGTGAAGAAGACTTATTTCCACATTCTGCGCAACAAGCTGAAGTGGGGCGGCCGCTGAGCCGCGAACGATAATTCCCATTCCTGGAGTCCTGCCATGATGCGTTTTTCCTTCGCGATTTGCCTGCTGCTGCTCTTCGGCGTTTCCGTTGCGTCGGCTGGTGAGCCCCAGCCGCCGGCGGACCTCGTTGTGCTGAACGGCAAGGTGTGGACAGTGGACCCGGCCAAGCCGCGCGCGGAGGCGGTGGCCATAGTGGGCGACCGCATCGCCGCAGTGGGCACCAACGAAGAAATCACAAAATGGGTGGGGCCCAAGACGCGCACCATCGACGCGCGAGGCAAAACCGTCCTGCCCGGCCTGATTGACGCGCACGTGCATTTCTCCACTGGCGGCTTCGACATCAGCGGCGTGCAGCTCAAGGATGCGCGCACTCGCGAAGAATTTGCGGCACGCATCGGCGAACACGCGAAGAAACTTCCGAAAGGCGAATGGATTCTGGGCGGCACGTGGGACCACGAGAACTGGCCCGGCGCGCCTCTGCCTACGCGCGAGTGGATCGACAAGCTCACGCCGGACAATCCCGTGTTCGTCAGCCGCTACGACGGGCACATGGCCCTGGCCAACAGCCTGGCGCTGAAGCTGGCCGGCGTGACGCGCGACACCCCCGTGCCGGCAGGCGGCGAAATCGTCAAGGACGTACAGGGCGAGCCGACCGGCGTATTCAAGGATGCGGCGACTTCGCTGGTGGACCGCGTGATTCCTCCGGCGACAGAGGAGCAACTGACGCGCGCGATCCGCTCGGCGCTCGCGGAAGCGTCGCGCTTCGGCGTCACCAGCGTGCACGATATTTCCAGCGCCGCGGACGTGCGCGTTTATCAGCAACTGCTGGCGCGGGGCGAATTAACCGCGCGCATTTACTGCATCACGCCGATCCAGCAGTGGGAGGCCCCTGCGCGCACGGGCATCCGCGCGAAATTCGGCAACGAGTGGATTCGCCTCGGCGCGCTGAAGGGATTCGCGGACGGCTCGCTCGGCTCGACGACGGCGCTTTTCTTCGAGCCATTTGTAGACGCTCCGAATACGTCCGGCCTGCCCAACCAAATGATGTTTCCCGAAGGCAATATGCTGAAAATGGCGATGGGCGCGGACGCGGCCGGATTGCAACTGGCCATTCACGCCATCGGTGACAAGGCTATCCGCATTATTTTGGACACGTACGCCGAAGTGGAAAAGCAGCACGGGCGGCGCGACACGCCGGGCGCGGTGACTCCCAATGCCGAACGTCGCTGGCGCATCGAGCACGCTCAACATATGCATCCGGACGATTTCACGAAATTTGCGAAGCTCGGCGTCATCGCTTCCATGCAGCCGTACCATGCGATTGACGACGGGCGCTGGGCGGAGAGACGCATCGGGCACGAACGCAGCAAGACCACTTACGCCTTTCGCACGTTTCTCGACAAGGGCGTAAAGCTGGCGTTCGGCTCGGACTGGACCGTTGCGCCGCTGAATCCGATGACCGGCATCTATGCGGCAGTGACGCGGGCCACGCTCGACGGAAAAAATCCCGGCGGGTGGTATCCGGAACAAAAAATTTCCCTGGCTGAGGCGATCGAGGCCTACACGATGGGGTCCGCGTATGCGGAGTTTGCAGAGAAGGAAAAGGGATCA
>JACOSF010000002.1 GCA_016179005.1 Acidobacteriota bacterium
GGATGAAAGCCGGCACGGCGCAAAAGATGGTCCTGAACATGCTCTCTACCGCAGCGATGGTGCGGCTGGGCTACATCTACGACAACTGGATGATCAACGTAGCCCTGACCAATAAGAAGTTGCGGCAGCGCGGAATGCGCATTTTGGAGGAGGCCACCGGCGCGAGTGTATCCGCAGCGGCACGCGCGGCGCGTCAGTCAGGACACGATTTGCGCGTCGCGTTGGTGATGCTGAAGGCAAGCTTGGACGCCGCCACAGCAAGGCGAAAACTGAATCAAGCGGACGGAGATTTGCGAAAGGCGTTAAAAGGTTTGAAAGTTTGAAGGTTGAAGGATTCGGCAGAAAAGAAACAGCGGTCAACCTTCCAACTTTCCAACTCAGCTTCTCGGACGGTACAGATGGAGAAATTCAAAATCGAAGGCGGCAAGCGGCTGGAGGGCACCGTCCGCGTCAGCGGGGCGAAGAACGCCGCGCTGCCGGCGATGGCCGCGGCGCTGTTGACGTCGGAGCCGGTGCACCTGCGCAACATTCCCCGCGTGCGCGACATCGTCACTATGGGAAAGCTCCTGGCGCACATGGAAGCCAGCGTGGAGATGTCGCCGGCCACACCCGATGAAGTGACCATTCGCGCGGAAAAGCTTTCGGATGCCGAGGCGCCGTACGAGCTGGTGAAGACCATGCGCGCGTCGGTGCTGACGCTGGGTCCGCTGGTCGCGCGGACGGGCTACGCGCGCGTCTCGCTGCCGGGCGGGTGCGCCATCGGAGCGCGGCCGATTGACTTGCACATCCACGCGCTCGAAAAGCTGGGCGCGGAGATTTCCACCGAGCACGGTTATGTGGAGGCGCGGTCCAAGCGGCTGCGCGGCGCGCAGCTTTGCTTCGAAAAAATCACCGTGACGGGCACGGAAAACGCCATGATGGCCGCGGCGCTGGCCGAGGGCGAAACGCTCATCGAAAACGCGGCGCGCGAACCCGAAATCAGCGACTTGGCCGAGATGTTGAACGCCATGGGCGCGCGCGTGGAAGGCGCTGGAACGTCCACGGTGCGCATCCGCGGCGTCGAAAAGCTGCACGGCGCCACGCACACCGTGATTCCCGACCGCATCGAGGCCGGCACGCTGCTGGTGGCCGGCGCGATCACCGGCGGCGAATTACTCCTCACCCACTGCGAGCCGAAACACCTGACCGCGGTGATCGATAAGCTGGCGCAAGCGGGGATTGTGATCCGCGCTGAAGGCAACGGACTGCGCGTGCACAACGGCGGGCCGCTCACGGCGGTGGATGTGACTACGGAGGAATATCCGGGCTTTGCCACCGACATGCAGGCGCAGTACATGGCCCTGATGACGCAAGCCGAAGGAACCTCCGCGATTACCGAGACGATTTTCGAGAACCGTTTTCTGCACGCGCAGGAAATGGTGCGCATGGGCGCGCAGATTACCGTCGAAGGACGCCGCGCGGTGGTGCGCGGGCCGGCGCGGCTCAGCGGGGCGCATGTGCAGGCCTCCGACCTGCGCGCCAGCGCGTCGCTGGTGTTGGCCGCTCTGGTCGCCCAAGGCGAGACCATCATTGAACGCGTGTACCACCTCGATCGCGGCTACGAGCGCCTCGAAGAAAAGCTCGGCGCGGTCGGCGCGAAGATCGAACGCGTCCGATGAATGGCCCCGGCTTTCACCCGAAATGCCGTGCGGAATAAGGACGCCTCCAAAATCTGCAATCGGGCTGCGGAGATGCTTGACTCGCCCCTCACTGAGTGGTAGTTTTCCTGCCATTGGGGTGAGGCATGGCATTGGTTTTGGAGTGGGTTAGGCTGTATCGCTGTCCGAGAACGTATACGCCTTCTCTTCTGCCTCCATGGGACCAGGCTGCCATTTAGATTCAACTTCAAGGGGGGAATTACGTGATGAAAAACCGTTTGTTGGGCGTGTTGCTGGTTGCCCTGCTGGTATGCGCCACGGGGGCATGGGCACAGGAGACCTTCGGCACAATTACCGGCACCGTGCTGGATTCCACCGGGGCCGCCATCCCTGGCGCCAAGGTGACCATCACGAGTACGGACAAGGGCGTCGTCGTCCGCGAAGTGGAGACTGGCGCGGCCGGGATCTACACCGTCCCCAAGCTCGTCATCGGCCGTTATTCGGTCACCGTCGAAGCCAAGGGGTTCAAGAAGGCCACCATCTCCGCCATCGACTTGAACGTGGGTGAGATCTACCGCTCCGACGTTACCATGCAGGTCGGCAGCGTCGTCGAGACGGTGACCGTGGAGGCCGCGGCTATCCAGGTGGAAACCGAATCGGCGATCGCCGGGACCCTGATCTCCGGCGCGCAGGTCCGTGAACTCTCCCTCAATAACCGCAACTATCAGCAACTGGTCTCTCTCTCGCCGGGCGTCTCCTATGGCGGCGGCGACCAGCTCTTCGTGGGCACCACCAACCCCTCCGGACAGACCAACGTGGTGTCGTTCTCCATCAACGGGCAGCGCACCAGCGCGAACAACTGGACCGTGGATGGTGCCGACAACGTCGACCGCGGCTCCAATCTCACCCTGCTCAATTATCCGAGCGTGGAAGCCATCGCTGAGTTCAAGGTATTGCGCAACATCTATTCCGCGGAATTTGGCCGCGCCGCTTCCGGCAACGTCAACGTGATCACCCGTTCCGGCAGCAGGGACTTTCACGGCAACGCCTACGAGTTCGTGCGCAACGACATTTTCAACGCCAACACCTATGTCAACAACGCCAACGGCGCCAAGCGTCCGCCGCTCCGCTACAACAACTTCGGCTGGACAAGGCATCTTTAGTCGCACCGTCTGCATTGCTCCGAACACATATACTTCCGCCTGTCCCGTAGGCTCGACAGGCACCACCATCGCCGCGATCAACCCCATCGCCCAGGAATACCTCACCGCCATCTGGAACAGCATGCCGGTGCCCACCGACCCCACAACCCACCAGTGGTTCGGTACCTTTCAGTCGCAGTTCAAGACCCGGCAGGAACTGGCTCGCGTGGATCACGTCTTCGGCCCACGCTGGTCGGTGTTCGGGCGCTTCCTGAATGACACGATCCCCACCAAGGAGCCGGGCGGTCTGTTCACCGGCGCGGCTCTTCCCGGTGTCTCCAATACCTCGACCAACTCGCCCGGTCGCAGCTGGGTGGTCAAGAGCGTGAATGTGTTCACGCCCTCGTTCATCATGGAAGCCGGCTACGCCTACTCCTATGGGGCCATCATCAGCCGCCTGGACGGAAAGATTTCGTCTTCTAAGTCCACCATCACTACCCCGCTCCCGTTTACCGTGACCTTGGGCCGCATTCCCGCTACGTCGTTCACCAGCGGTGCATCCACGGTCACCGGCTTCGGACCCTATGACGACTTCAACCGCAACCACAACGTCTTTGCCAACCTCTCCAAGCAGTTCCGCAGGCATACGATCAAGTTCGGCTTTACCTACAACCACTACCAGAAGACCGAGAATGCCGGGGGCAACAACGCCGCCACGTTCAATTTCAACACCAACGGCGCCGTGACCACTGGCCTTACCGGCACCGCCCTGGCAGACGCCCGCTTCCAACAGACGTGGGCCAATTTCCTGCTCGGCGACGTCAATACTTTTACCCAGGCCTCGCTGGACCTCACTCCCGACATCCAGACCAATCAGCTCGAAACTTATGTGCAGGACAGTTGGAAAGTGCACCCCAATTTGACCCTTGAC
>JACOSF010000003.1 GCA_016179005.1 Acidobacteriota bacterium
GGAGGACGTCTTCGACGAGCAGGAAGTCTCCACCTGCGGGGACATCGCCATCGCGCCGTCGGACCCGGCCATTATTTACGTGGGAACGGGCGAGTCGAACAACCGGCAGAGCTCGTCGTGGGGCAACGGGGTGTACAAGTCGCTGGACGCAGGGAAGACGTGGACCAACGTGGGACTGAAAGAAACGCAGCACATCGGGCGGATCGTGGTGCACCCGACGAACCCCAACGTGGCGTACGTGGCGGCGGCGGGACACCTGTGGGGCCCGAACAAGGAGCGCGGCGTCTATAAGACGACGGACGGCGGAAAAACTTGGCAACAGGTGCTGTTCGTGAACGAGGACACCGGCGTGAACGATATCGCCATGGACCGGGAGAGCCCGGACACGCTGTACGCCGCGGCGTACCAACGGCGGCGGACGGTGTTTGGGTTCAACGGCAGCGGGCCGGGGAGCGCGGTTTACAAAACGACGGACGGCGGGGCCACGTGGAAGAAGCTCACCAAGGGCCTGGCCTACGAAAACGGCGGCGAGACGGGGCGCATCGGCATCGACATCTATCGGAAAAACACAAACATTGTGTACGTGCTGATCGAGCACGCCAATGGCGGCACCTTCCGCAGCGAGGACAAGGGCGAGACGTGGACGAAGATGGGCACCACGAACCCGCGGCCGATGTACTACAGCCAGCCGCGCGTGGACCCCAACAATGACCTGCGCATCTGGCTGATGGGCGCGCCAATTTATTTTTCGGAGGACGGCGGAAAGACGTTTGTGCAGACCCGCGGCGGGCGCATCCACGGGGACTACCACGCGTTCTGGATCGATCCGGCGAACTCCGAACACATGATGGCGGGAACCGACGGCGGGATCCACCAGACGTATGACGGCGGGAAGTCGTGGGACTTCATCAACACCGTTCCGTTGGGGCAGTTCTACGAAATCGGCGCGGACATGGCCAAGCCGTACAACATCTGCGGCGGCTTGCAGGACAACAACTCGTGGTGCGGGCCGAGCGCAACGCCGTACGCCCGCGGCATTTCGAACGATGAGTGGACGACGGTGGGCGGCGGGGACGGCTTCTACGCGCAGATTGACCCGACGGACCCGAGCATCGTGTATGCGGAGTCGCAGGACGGCAACCTGCTGCGGCGCAACATGAAGACGCGGGAATCGAAGTCCATCCGGCCGGTGGAGAAGGAAGGCGAGGCGAGGTTCCGCTTCCAGTGGAACTCGCCCATCGTGATTTCCGCGCACAACCCGAAGACGATCTACTACGGCGGGAATTTCTTGTTCAAGTCGCTGGACCGCGGAGACAACTGGACGAAGGCCAGCGCGGACCTGACCAACGGGCAGGACCGCAACAAGCTGGCGATCATGGGCAAGGCGCCGGACAAGGACACGATGTCGCGGCACGACGGCGTGCAGCAGTGGCCGACGACCACGAGCGTGGCGGAGTCCACGGTGAACGGAAACGTGCTGTGGGTGGGCACGGACGACGGCAACCTGCAAGTGACCAAGGACGGCGGGGCCAACTGGAAAAACGTGGCGGAGAAAGTCCCCGGGGTGCCGAAGGGAACCTATGTGAGCCGTGTGATTGCGTCGCGGTTCGCGGAGGGCACGGCGTACGTGACCTTCGACGGGCACCGCATGGATGACTTTGGAATCTACGTGTTCGCGACCACGGACTTTGGGGAGACCTGGAAGTCGATCGCGTCGAATCTGCCCAAGAACAACGGCATCGTGAACGTGATCCGCGAACATCACAAGAACGCCGACCTGCTGTTCGCGGGCACGGAGTACGGCGCCTACGTGAGTTTCGACCGCGGGGGAAGCTGGACGCGGATCAAGATGAACGTGCCCACGGTGCCGGTGGACGACATCCTGATCCATCCGCGGGACAACGACCTGATCTTCGGGACGCACGGGCGGTCCATCTGGGTGCTGGACGACATTACGCCGCTGGAGCAGATGAACGAAAAGGTGGCGGGGTCGGAATTCCAGCTCTTCGACGTGCGGCCAGTGATTAACTGGCGCATCGCGAACCATAAGGCGTCAACGGGCGCGAAGTTTTTCAGCGGGCCGAACCCGCCGAGCGGCGCGATCATCCAGTACTACCTGAAGAACGAACTCAAGGACGATCCGCCACCAGCCGGCGCGGCGGCGGCACCGGCGGCGCAACCGACGGGCCCCGGCGGGCAACAGATTCCGCCGGAAATCGCGGCGCAGTTTGGCCTGCAAGTGGGTCCACAGCAGCGCACGACGAGCAAAGTAAAGATCACCATCGTGGACAGCGAAGGGAAAACAGTGCGGGAGATGAACGGCACGGGCCAGCCGGGGATTAACCGCGTCACGTGGGACCTGCGCCTGCGCTCGCCGCTTCCTCCGGCGCCTCCGGGCACGGCGGGGCCGGGGGGCTTCGGGGGCGGGTTGGGCGCATTGGGGGCCGGCTCGCGCGTGGACCCCGGCACGTTCACGGTGAAGATCAAGGTGGGAGAAACCGAGCAGTCGAAGACGATCACCGTGGAGGAAGATCCGCGGGTGACGATTTCGGCGGAAGACCGCGCGGCGCGGCGGAAGGCGATCAACGACCTGACACCGATTTTCGTGCAGGCCACACTGGCGCAGCGCGGGATCGTGGGGCTGCGCACAAACCTCTCCACGGCGATGGAGTCGTGGAAACGGCCGGGGGGCACGCGCGTCCCGGAAAACATCCAAAAGGCGGCGGATGAACTGCTGAAAAAAATAGACGAGATCTATCCGCTCTTCGGCACGCCGCCGTCGGAAGCGCCGTCACTAGGCAACGCCGGGCCGCCGATTGTCGAGCGACCCGCGCCGCTGCAAAACCGCGTGGGGCAAATCCTGGGCAGCCTGGAGGGCTTTACCGCAGCACCCACGGCGCGGCAACTGGAGGACATCACTACACTAACGCCGCTGGTGAAGGACGCGGCGGAAAAAGTGCAGAAACTCGTGATGGAAGACCTGGCCAACCTAAACAAACTGATGCGCGAGGCCAACATCCCGTACATCACCATGCCGGCGGGCGCGGGCGGAGGAGGCGGACGGCGCGGGCCGGGAGAAGAGAACAACTAACTGAGAAGCCGAAAAGCGAAAAACGAAAACCGGGGCGCCCTGAGGCATGGGGCGCCCCACAGTTTTTTTTGGGGGAGTATCCCGAAGGCACGTTCGGGCGCACACGTGCCCACCTGCCAAAACCAGGCAGGTGGGCGCTACATAACCATACGGAAACGTGGCCCAGCATGAGAGTACCCGCCCCTTTTTGTTTTGTGACGGCGGCGGCTTGAATTATGATTCGCCATTCGATTTTTCGAGGAGAGCCATGAAGACTGCGAAGACGATTCTTGCTGTGTTGTTCTCTTTTCTGATCGTGTTGCCTGCAGCGCGGGCGCAGGAACCCAAACCGGAAGCGAAGCCCGAAGCGAAGAAAGACGAAAAAAAGAAGGGACTGCCGCTGAAGACGGAGCGGAAGGTGGAGTTCACCACGGACGAGGGGACGTGGATTTCACTCGACGTTTCACCCGACGGGAAGACGATCATCTTCGAACTACTCGGCGATCTCTACGTCCTGCCCATGGAAGGCGGAGAAGCCAAGCGACTGCCGGTGAGCGATTCCGCGGCCAAAGACGGCAGCACGCTGGCCTTCGATTCGCAGCCGCGCTATTCGCCCGACGGCAAGTGGATCGCGTTCCTCTCCGACCGCGACGGGGCGGAGAATCTGTGGATCGCCAAAGCGGACGGGACGGAGCCGAAACAGCTCAGCAAAGAACAGCAGGGGCTGTTCATCTCGCCGTCGTGGACGCCGGACAGCGAATACGTGACCGTGTCGCGGGCCACGCCGGCGTCCGGCACCGCCGAGCTCTGGATGTACCACATCCAGGGAGGTTCCGGTGTGCAGGTGACGAAGTCGCAGCCGCAGCCGAACACGCCCGGTCCGCAGCGGCCCAACGTGCTCGGAGGCGTCGCATCGCCCGACGGCAAATATTTTTACTACGCGCGCAAGCTCGGCGGCTTTGCGTACAACATGATGAATTTTCCGTGGCAGATTTCCCGCCGCGACCGCAAGACCGGCGACGAAGATACGCTCACGTCCGCCGAGGGTGGCGCATTCCGCCCGGCGCTTTCGCCCAATGGAACGAAGCTGGTGTACGGCACGCGCCATGAAACCGAGACGGGATTGCGCATCCGCGACCTCAACTCGGGAGAAGACCGCTGGCTGAAATATCCCGTGCAGCGCGACGACCAGGAATCCCGAGCGACGCGCGATTTGCTGAACGGCTACGCGTTCACGCCGGACGGGAAAAGCGTGGTGGCCTCGTACGGCGGAAAAATCCATCGCGTGGATGTGGCGAGCGGCGACGACCAGCTCATCCCGTTCAGCGCAAAAGTTTCGCAGGAAGCCGGCCCGCTGCTGAGCTTCCCCATCCGCGTGGACGAAAGCCCGGTGCGGGCACGCATCATCCAGGGCCCGGTGCAATCGCCGGACGGCAAGCGGCTGGCGTTTTCCGCGGTGACGCACCTGTACGAGATGGATCTGCCGAGTGGAAAGCCCGGGCGCGTCACGAAGAGCGAGGCGCGGGAGTTTCAGCCGACGTGGTCGCCGGACGGGCAGTGGCTGGCGTACGTCACGTGGACGGTGGAAGGCGGGCACATCTGGAAAGCGCGAGCGGACGGGTCGGGTGCGGCGCAGCAACTGACGCGCGTGGCCGCGTTCTACCGCGAGCCGGCGTGGTCACCGGACGGCACGCGCATCGTGGCCCTTCGCGCGCCCACGTACGAACGCGTGCAGCAGCCCAGCGAATTCGGCGGGCGGCTGGTTCCCGCGGACATCATCTGGGTCCCTGCCGATGGCGGCGATGCCACGCTCATCGTACCCGCGCGCGGCACGGGCAAGCCGCACTTCACGCAGGAGAAGGAGCGCGTGTACGTGCATTCGCCGGGGGGATTGATTTCCATGCGATTCGACGGCACCGACCGGCGCAATCACGTGCGCGTGGTGGGGAAAAGTTTCGGCCCGGAGCCGTCGCCGGCGCAGGAAGTGCGCATCAGCCCGGACGGCACAAAAGCTCTCGCGCTGGTGGCCAATCAACTGTGGGTGGTGACGGTTCCGCCGCCGGTGGGCGAAGCGCTCACGGTCAACGTGAACTCGCCCTCCGTGCCGGTGAAGAAACTCACCGACGCAGGCGCCGACTACATCGCCTGGGCGGACAACGGGGCCACGATTACATGGGGCCTCGGCGCTTCGTTCTTCCGCCAGCCGCTCTCGTCCGTTTCATTTGAGCCGGAGAAAAAGGCGGAGGAGAAAGAAAAAAAGGAGGGAGAGGAAGTAAAAGAGGTAAAGGAAGTAAAGGAAAAGACAAAACCGCTTTATCAGGAAACGGAAATCGTTCTTGAATTTCCGCGGCACAAACCGCAAGGCAACATCGCGCTGCGCGGGGCAAGAATCATCACCATGAAAGGCGACGAAGTCATCGAGAATGGCGACCTGGTTGTCACCGACAACCGCATCACCGCGGTGGGCGCGCGCGGCAAGGTGGCC
>JACOSF010000076.1 GCA_016179005.1 Acidobacteriota bacterium
GCCGGTTTCTCCGCCACCACCGGTAACTTTTGTGCCAGCCAGGCGTCGAAGCCGCCGGTGGCGTTCATCACCTGCTTGAAGCCGGCGCGCAGCAGCAGGCTGGAGGCAATGGAGCTGCGGTAGCCGCTCTTGCAGTGCACGGCGATGGGCCGGTGAGTGTCCAAGTCGTTCAGCATGGTGCGCAGGCTGGAGAGCGGTTTCAGGTGGGCCTGTGCGATGTGCCCGGCTTCCCATTCCATCGCTCGGCGCACGTCCACCACCTGAACCTCGCCGGGGCGTTCGCAAATCTCTTCGTACAGATTGAGCACGGAAATCTGCGGCACCTGTCCCAGCGGCAAGCCGGCCTTCTGCCAGGTCAGGATGGCCTGCCCGGACGCCTCGGGCCCGATGTCGCTTCCCGTGGGCACTTGGCCGGACGTGCCCAGGTAACCGGCCACATTTTCAATTCCCACGCGGGCTAGGCGCACCTGCGATTCCTGCAGCTTTTCCGGATCGGACACGACGAGGATGACCGGCACGTCCAAGCCGATCAGCGAGCCCGCCCACGCGGCAAACTGCCCGCCGAGGCCGATGTGAATGGAACCGGGCACATGTCCCGCGCCGAACTCCGCGGCGCTGCGCGTGTCCAGCACCAGGCTGCCTGTCTCCTGTTTGTGGAGCACCTGCTCTGGCGTGAGCGTGGCCAGCAGAGGAAGGTCGGTGAGCAACGCCGCGCCTAAACGATTGATCTGCGCGTCGCGCAGGAAGTAGTCCGGCCGCTCGGGGAAATCGGCGGTGATCAACGCGACGAACTGTTCCCGGCTGCGCGGCTGCAACGCGTAGTTGAAGGCGCGTTCCCGGCCGATGGTGGAGTGCTTCTCCGCGCTGATGTTGCGCCCGCAAAGCGACCCCGCGCCATGCGCCGGAAACACCTGGCACGAATCCGGCAGCGCCAGCAACTTTTGCAGGCTGTCGTACAGCATGTGGGCAAGTTCGTGCGGCGTGTGCGTGGGGGAAAGGTCCGGCCGCCCCACTTCACCGATGAACAGCGTGTCCCCGGTGAACACGCCCCAGGGATCGCCCGGAGCGTCCTTGCCCTCGAGATCAGATGCCACGATGCAGATGCTGTCAATGGAGTGCCCGGGCGTCTCGAGAAAGCGGAAGAGGAGATTCCTCAGGTGCATCTCCTCGCCGTCTTTCACCGCCACGTGCTCAAAGCGCGCGCCGGCCTTTTGCCCGGCGTAGATTTTCGCTCCGGTCCGCGCTGCCAGCTCCTGGTGACCGGAGACGAAGTCGGCGTGCATGTGCGTCTCGATGACATGCGTGATCTTCAGGCCCTGCCGCGTGGCTTCGTCGAGATAGATCTGGACGTCGCGCTGCGGGTCCACCACCGCCGCCTGCCCCTCGGAGCCGATCAGGTACGACGCGTGCGCCAGGCACGAGAGATAGAATTGTTGGAAGTACATGCCGACCTCGCTGGATGGTCGCGTAGTGTAGCACAGCCAGGTGCCGGCCAGCGCCATTTCCCCTCCCGGGGGCTCCAGAATTGGGTGTCAGCAAAGCGCGCGCCCGTGAACGGGGCGGCGCGAACCTCAACGAAGTGATCCTCTAGAGTCGCGGGCCCGCAGCCGTGCCGTGCGGCCGCCGTAGAATTTGAGAAGCCTGCCGTTTCTTGTTGCAGTTAACAGTACACAGAAGGTATACATAGCTCGACTATGCCCTTTATCCGGCGGAGCTTCTGGGGGTTTCTGCTGTTAGCACTGGCCGCGCCTCACGCGGCCACGCAGCGCGCTGTCGCGCAAGAGTCCCCCGCGAAATCTCCCGACGTTACGGCCCAGGTCGCGCCGCCCAGCTTGCACATCCCCCGCGTCAGCCGGGCGCCAAAGATTGGCGACTTTCTCGACGGCGGCACACACATCGGCGCTCGCGTCACCGGCTTCCGCCAGAACGAGCCTGGCGATGGCACGCCCGTCACTCAGGAAACCACGGCCTATCTTTCCTACGACGACAAGAATCTCTACGTCGCCTTCGTCTGCAAAGATGATCCGGCCCAGGTCCGCGCTCGCATGGCCAAGCGCGAGGACATTGGCAGCGATGACCAGGTGGGCATCAACATCGACACCTTTCACGACCGTCGGCGGTTTTACATCTTCTGGGTCAATCCGCGTGGCATCCAGTTGGACGGGACGGTGACTGAAGGCCAGAACGGTGACATCAGTTTCGACACGCTCTGGCACTCGGAGGGTCGGCTCACGCCAACCGGCTATGTGGTCTGGATGGCCATTCCCTTCAAGAGCCTCCGCTTCCCCAGTTCTCCTCCGCAACCCTGGGGCATCGCCCTCGGCAGAGTCATTCGCCGGAACAACGAGGTTTCCTACTGGCCTTACATCACCCCGCGCGTCGAGGGTTTCGCCCAGCAGATGGCTACCCTGGAAGCTCTCGAGAATATTTCTTCCGGGCGCAATCTCCAGTTCATTCCTTACGGCATCTACACGCATTCGCGCTTTCTTGATGGCGCCGTGCCCGGTGGCCCCGTCTTCCGCACCAATGACGAAGGCCGCGGCGGGCTCGACGCAAAAATCGTACTGAAGGACGCGGTCACGCTCGACATCGCCGTAAATCCTGATTTCAGCCAGGTGGAATCCGACGAGCCACAGGTGACCATCAACCAGCGCTTCGAAGTCTTCTTTCCGGAAAAGCGCCCGTTCTTCCTCGAGAACGCCGGCTTTTTCCGCACGCCCGTGAACCTGTTTTTCTCCCGCCGCATCGCCAACCCGCAGCTCGGCGTGCGCGTCACTGGCAAAGCCGGGCCGTGGACCTTCGCCGCCTTTGGCATGGACGACCGTCAGCCCACCTCCGCGTTCGTGCCGTCTGGCGCGGGGCCGGGAATTTTTTCGGAATGCAACCCGCTCGACGACAGCCGCGCCGGCATCGGCGTGCTCCGCGTGCAGCGCGAGTTCGCATCGCAATCCACGGTAGGCGTGTTCGTTAGCAGCCGCGATTTTCCGTCCTGTTCGAACCGCGTCGTCTCCTTCGACACGCGCATCAAGCTCAACGCCAACTGGGTTTTCTCCGGACAGCTCTACCGCAGTTTCACGCGCCGCGTGGACGGCTCGCACCGCACCGGCCCCGGCGCCTTCCTCGAGTTTGCACACCGCGGCCGCCACTTCACCTACACCGGCCGCTATCAGGACCGCAGCCCCGATTTCCGCACGCACCTGGGCTTCGTTTCCCGCGTGGACATGCGCCTCACCGAACAGTTCCTCGGCTACTACTGGCGGCCGGAGGGCAGGCTCGTTCAATATTACGGGCCCACCGTAGACGTCATCGTCAACGGCAATCGCGCGAGCGACATTCAGGACTGGGTGGTGGACGCGAATTTCGATATTGGCCTCCGCGGCCAGACTTCCTTCTCCTTTAGGCGCAATGAAGCCTTCGAGCTATTTCAGGGACTTGGCTTCCGCAAACACATCACCGGGGCGACCGTTTCCACCGAGTGGCTGAAGTGGCTGGCCGTCTCCGGGCAGTTGCAGGCCGGCGCCGGCGTCAATTACTTTCCCGGTTCGAGTTTGCCGGCTTTCCTCGCCGATTCCCGCACAGCGCGCTTTGGCCTCACGCTCCGCCCCATACCTCGCTTCCGCGTGGACGAAACTTACATTTATTCGCGCCTGGCCACTCGCGAAGGCTCCACTCCCGCGGGCTTTTCTCCGGCCACGCCCATCTTCAACAACCACATCCTGCGCTCGAAACTGAATTACCAATTCACGAAGGAGCTTTCCCTCCGCGCCATTCTGGACTACAACTCCGTGCTGCCCAATTCACAACTCGTCGCCCTCAGCCGCACGAAGTCCCTCAAAGCTGACTTGCTCCTCACCTACCTGCTCAACCCAGGCACCGCGTTGTACATCGGCTACTCGGACCTCTACGAGAATCTTGAGATTGATCCTGTCACCGCCGCGCCGCTGCGCACCCTGCGCCGCACTCGCTCGCCCTCCACCTCCACCGGCAGGGGGTTCTTCATCAAATTGAGCTACCTCTTCCGATTTTAGACATCCCGTATTCTCCTCATTTCAGTTTCCTGATTCTGTCGTGCAAATGCTGACAGCCCAGTGCTCCGTGAGTTAGAATCGCTGGTCTTTTGCAGAAAATTCCTTATAGAGGATATTCCGGGGAATCCGAGGACCCATGGGCAAACGCATCGCAGCAAAAATCACCGGCGTCGCGGGCTATCTTCCGCCGCGCGTGATGACCAACGCCGATCTCGAAAAGATCGTCGATACCACCGACGAATGGATCCGCACGCGCACTGGCATTCGCGAGCGCCACGTCGTGGACAAAGGCATGGCCGCCTCGCACATGGCCACCGAGGCGGCGAAAAAACTGCTCGCTGACAAGAAGCTCAGCGCAGAAGAAATCGAGTTGATCGTGCTGGCCAGCGTCACACCGGACATGTTGTTCCCCGCCACCGCCTGCCTGGTGCAGGAGCGCATCGGCGCAAAGAATGCCTGGGGCTTCGACCTTTCCGCCGCGTGTTCCGGCTTCCTCTTCGCGCTCACCGTGGCCGCGCAGTTCGTTGGCGCCGGCACGCACAAGAAAGCTCTGGCCATCGGCAGCGACGTGATGACCTCCATCGTCAACTACGAGGACCGCGCCACCTGCGTGCTCTTCGGCGACGGCGCCGGCGCCGTGCTCGTCGAACCAACAGAAAATGGGAATGAAGGAATTCTTGACTTCCACAACGACGTGGACGGCTCCGGTGCTTGCCACCTTTACATGCCTGCCGGCGGCTCACTCCATCCGCCCTCGCACGAGACCGTGGACAAAAAAATGCACTGCGTCCACCAGGAAGGCTCGCAGGTGTTCAAATACGCCGTGCGCCGCATGGCCGACGTTTCTGCCATGCTGCTCGAGCGCAATGGCTTCACCGGAAAAGATCTCGCGCTGGTGGTGCCCCACCAGGCCAACTTGCGCATCATTCGCGCCATGCAGGAACGCCTCGGCGTGGACGATTCCAAAGTGCTCGTCAACATCGAGCGCTACGGCAACACCACGGCCGGCACCGTTCCGCTGGGCCTGATGGACGCGCTCGCCGAAGGCCGCTTGTGCAAGGGCGACCTGGTGCTGCTGGTCGCCGTCGGCGCCGGCTTCACCACCAGCGGCATCCTCCTCCGCTGGGCTTACTGAGTGGCGCAGGGGCTGCCCTGAGCAGAGCCCAAGGGTTCCACCTGCGCACACTTGCCTGCACAATGTCGCTGCGAATGCGCTGCCTACATCCGCACTGATACGATCACCTCGTGGGCCGTTCCGTCGTTTAGCGTCGCCCGCAGCAGGTAGCTTCCCGCCGTGTAGCCGGTCGTCTTCAGGTTGTAGATGTACTGGTTCGAGATCGCATCGTAGCGGAACAGGTTGTCCATATTGCTGTTCCCCGCCGCGTCCGCTGTGATTTCCTCCGTGGCCCCGAGCACCACGTCGGTGAATTTGAACACCTGCAACGTCGCCACCGCATTCGTGACAAAGCTGCTGTCCGCCGCGGTGAGCTGGAATTTGACCGGAATTGTCCGTCCCGACTTGAAGATCGAGCTGCCGTCCATGCGGATCGGCGCCAGGAAGCCGATGAAGTTGTAGACCACGTGAACGGTGAGTTGCTTTTGACTGTAGTTTCCGCTGTCGTCGGTGGCAGTAAACGTGACCGTGCTTGTACCGAGCGGGAAGAGCGCCGGAGCGTTGTTGGTGATCGTGACGTCTGGATCGCAGGCGTCCGTGGCTGTGGCGATGCCGCCCAGGTCCGCCGCCGCTCCCGTCGCCGAGGCCGTCGGCACGACTACCGTAAGGCTGCTGGTGGAAAGTGTGAGGGTTGGCGGCGTGGTGTCCTGCACCGTGATCACCACCGAGTCGCTCGCCGTCCCGCCCTTCCCGTCGCTCACCGTCAGCGTGAACGTATGCGTGCCCAGCGGCAGCGTCACATTGACCGTGGCCGTGTTCCCTACAACATTCCCGCCGAAATCTTTCCATTCGTAACTCAGCGCATCGCCGTCCGGATCGTTCGACGCCGTGCCATCCAGTGTCACCGGCGTGCCGGTGGAGCTGCAACACTCGACCGTCTGGTCCGTCCCGGCATTCGCGACCGGGGCCTGGTTAAACACCAGCACCCAGACATCGTTGAACTTCACAAAGACCGGGGCATCACGCCGACCGGTTGCAATGACCAATCGCCTGTTCGCGGAAGAGTATCCTGCGGTGCTCCAGAACCGCCCCGCTGGTGGCGTGCCGGACGGTGCGACTTGTATCCACTCCGGCGTTCCACCCGTGCCGTTCGCCTCGGTCAGAACCCAAACCTCGTCGAAAAAGGTGAGGGTGCCCACGTCAGTCACCCCACCGAAGACGATCATTCGGTTGCGGGCCGAGTCATAGACTAACGAGTGAGCGTTGCGTGGAGTTGGAGAGGTACCTACGGGAAAAAGCTGAATCCACTCCGGTGTACCACCCAGCCCGTTGGCATGCGTCAACACCCAGACGTCATTGAGCGGCGGGGTGCGCGTGGGGCGGCCACCAAACAGGATCAACCTGTTCGAGCCCGGGTCATACACGCCAGAGGCAATTTCTCCCCGTGCCGCCGGAGGTGTCCCCGTAGGAAAAAGCTGCATCCAAGCGGGGCTTCCCATCCCGTTCGCGTCGCGGAGAACCCAGACGTCATTACGGTCGGTGTACCCGAACGCTTGGTGCCCGCCGAAGACGATCATGCGGTTGCTGCCGGGGTCGTAGGCCGCAACGTGGCCGGCTCGCACGATGGGAGCATCCGGCAGTTGAATCCACTGCGGAGCGCCGCCCAGGCCGTTGGCATTGGTCAGCACCCAGGTTTGCCGCAGCGCTGGCGAACAATTCCAATAGCAACCACCGTGAATCGTCAGGCGATTGGTTCCGGGGTCGTAGACTGCGGTCGATTCGAGGTTGCTCAGCGGAGGACCACCTGCGGGTGCCAACTGAATCCACGCGGGCGTGCCGGAAGCTCCTGTCGCATTGACCAGTACCCAAACATCGTCGAGGTACGGGGCGCCGATTATGTCGCCCCCGAGGACCATCAGGCGGTCGTTGGCTTCATCGTAGGCGTATTTGGCGGCGTAGCGCGTCGGCGGCGGTGACCCGGTAGGGAATTGCTGGATCCAGGTCTGTGCGAAACAGATCGCTGGCCATAGCGCCACGAAGAAGAAAAGAAAAATGCCTCGTAGAAGATATCCTGTTCGTTTCATTTTTGCCTCCGAAGTTTTTACGGACGAGGGAACGCTTGAGCGGGTCGTCTTCCTTCGTCGTTGTCGCGCGGCATCGGAACGAGGGCGATAGTGGCCTCAGTGTACTTGACGCGCAAGCGAAAGAGAGCGAAGTGGCCGCGCTTTCGTCGTTTTTCGCCGTTTTGCGCTCGTCAATGCTAGAATCCAAGTAGCTCGGCGTCCCCATCACAAGGCTTAGAAATGCCCATGCCCGAGGATTCCAGACTGCCTTCCATACCTACGCTGACTTCTTGGAAAGAGATCGCCCGGTTTTTCGACCGCGAGGTTCGCACGGTCCAACTGTGGGAAAAGGAAGAAGGCCTGCCCGTCCATCGCCACCTTCATCGCCGACAGAGCAGCGTCTATGCCTATCCCGAAGAACTGACCGCGTGGTGGGAGGAGCGAGGAGCCATGCTGAGCGTGGATCCCGTCGCGCCGCCGCGCGCGAGATGGCGCTCGTGGGTCTGGCTGGGAGTTGCCACGGCCACCTTGGCTCTCGTCGGTCTGGCTTTCTGGCTGGGTCGGCGCGCGACGGCACCTCCTGCCGCGCGGAGCTTACAGACGGTCTTGTATCGAGGAGCGCGGCCCAATGGCTACCTCGATTTGGGACTGCTGGGCGACTTGAACGGGGACGGAAAAGACGATGCGGTGTTCACGGCGCCGGCAGCCCGCGAAATCTATGTAATGCTCGGGGGTAGGATGCTCTCCGGCGGGGGCGCTCTGCCCGACACTGCCGACGTCATCATCCGTGGGACCGACAACGCCTCGTTTTACGCTCAACAAGCCGCCGATTTCAATGGAGATGGAATCAAGGACCTTTTGGTGGCCGAAGTTCTCGAGGAACCCGACATGTTTCATCGCACCGGCCCCACTTTCATCCTTTGGGGTCGGCGGCAGTGGCCGAAGAGTTTGACCCTGCCGCACGATGCGGATGTCACATTCCGGCTGGACTGGTCCAGCGACGTGCGCATGGGAGGCTGTCCGCCCGGGAAATGGACCGACTTGAACGGCGACGGAATTGACGATGTCCTGCTCGGTGCCAACGAGTACGGACCGCCTGACCGGAGGAGCAGTGGCAGCGTCTTTATCCTGTACGGGCGCCGCGCGTGGCCCCGGGAGCTCGAAGTCGCGTCGTCTGCCAACGTCATTCTGCGCGGGTCCCGCACCGGCGAAGGATTTGCCGGGCCCTGCGCCGCCGGCGATTTCAACGGCGACGGTCGCGTGGACCTTGCCATTGGCGCTTCCGAATGGCCGCTGTGGAAACTGCTGGGAGCTCGCGGGCGCACGTATGTGTTCCTGGGCCGGGGAGCCTGGCCGCGGTCGCTCGAGGCCGAGCGCGACGCGGATTTCCGCGTGGACGGTCTGCGGCCCAATGCCCTATCGCAGCAGGTCATCCTCGCAGACTTAAACGGCGATGGCCGCGACGACCTGATTCTGGCCGCCTCACGATTGCAGGACAATCCCGCCTACGCGGGCGAAGTGGCCATCTTCTTTGGCGGGAGCCAACACAAGGGCGCTGTGCCCCTCAACGCCGCTGATGTGGTGATCTCCGGCACCGCACCCGGCGCAGCACTGGGCAGCGCCCTGCTGGCCAGCGACCTCGATAACGATGGAATGAAAGACCTGCTTGTCTCAGAACCCGGCCTGGGCCGGATCGTTGTCCTCTACGGGCGCCGCGAGTGGCCGCGCAGTCGCGAACTGAGTGAATTCGGCGCGGTCGAGCTCTTCCGGGCGGAGAGGGGAACCGGGCTCACGCAAATCCGCGACGGCGACTTCGATGGCGACGCGTTGGAAGAGATCATCTTCGCAGCGCCGAACGGCGGGCCGCCG
Organism: Acidobacteriota bacterium; assembly: GCA_016179005.1. Taxonomy (GTDB): domain Bacteria; phylum Acidobacteriota; class Terriglobia; order Acidiferrales; family UBA7541; genus JACQDE01. Next base: position 9,075 of record JACOSF010000076.1, read on the forward strand.
TTTGCGGCCAGCGAGGGACATGCGTGGGTCCTGAAACCCTATCTCATCAGCCAGCTCGATGTGCGGCCCGGAAATGAGCCGAACGTGATCTATTACCCAGACGGGATCTGCGTGGCGCGCCTCTACGGGCTTTCGTGGGGTGCGCGCGACCTGGTCGACCCTTCGAGCGTGCGCCTGGCCGGTGCCCCAGCAACGCGGTTCCTTGGGCAAGACTACAACGGCGACGGAATCACCGACCTGCAACTTTATTTTGACACCGCTCCGATGCGGCTGTCCCCAAACACCAAACGCATTGCGCTCACCGCCCGGACGCGCTCCGGTCTGCTGGTGGGCGGCTCCGACGAAGTCATCTTGATGGACACACGCACCTCATCCTCCAAACCCAAATCTAGGACCTTACACATCGCTCACCACTGAATCTTGCGCTATTCTTTCTGGCTGGGAACAAAAACAGGGCAGGATCACAAGGAAGGCACAACTTACAGAAGCTCGTCAGTAGGAACGCATTTCCGCCAGCATGGTGCGCGTGCGCTGCATGCGCTGGTCCACGCAGACCGCCGCGTACCGCGCGCAGGTGGCCATTTCGTTCTGCGCCCATTCGGACACCGCGGGGATGGCGGAGAACATGCGCGACAACCCGTTCACCACGCGGTAATAGGCCCGCACAGGGCCAAGACCATTAGAGTCCTTTTTCAAGCTCGGGCAGGTCTCATACAAGGTAAGCATGGTCTGAAAATCGATGCCGCGCACCACATCCCCTTCGAGCGCCGCTGCCGCCCTCATTCGGTCCGAAAGCGGGGAAGCCGCCACGCTGCCCACCGTCGCCCGCCACCAGGTCATCCAGAACTGGGCGACCGCTACGAGCGCGAACGCGAGGATGATAGTCGCAACCATTTCATTCACCGTGTGTGAGTATGCCGGAGCCGGTCGAAAGGCGCAATAGAACGCAAGTACCATCTCCTAGAATGTAACAAACCATCCATTTTCAATATATTAGAGGAAGGATTGCTCGTTTTACACAGGCGGAACTTTCCCCGCTGCGCGGCTTCATTGCGGCAGCCCTTGCCCCAGCCAGGCACATCCTTATATGCTCCTCACCTCCAATCGATACCCGGGCGGGCTTTTCGCCTTTCTATCGCGGGAGGAAATGGAGATCCAATGAAGAGAATACTACGCACTTTGCCTTTCTTGCTTCTGCCGATCACGCTGCTGGCGCACGACACCTGGCTGATTCCCTCTGCATTTGCGCCAAGACCCGGAGACGCAGTGCGCTTGCGTCTCGCCACCAGCATGGCCTTTCCCACCAGCGACGGCGCCCCCGCTCCCGACCGTGTGGCGCGCTTCACCCTGCGCACCGCCTCCGGTTCGCAGGCCGTCACCGGCTACCGCGTCGAGGAAAAATTCCTCGTTGCCGACGTGACTCCCGCGCAGCCCGGCCACACCATCGCCGTGCTGGAAACTAGGCCACGCGTGCTGGTGATGAAGCCCGCCGAGTTCGCCGAGTACCTGAAGGAAGAGGGGGCGAAGGAAGTCCTCGCCGCACGCGCGATGGGTGGCCAAAGCGAATCGCCCGGCCGTGAGCGCTACCGCAAAATTACCAAGACCATTCTCTGCGTCGGCGAAGCAAGGGACCAGGCCTTTGCCCAGCCCGACAACCTGTGGCTCGAGATCATTCCTGAGCGCAGCACTTGCGGGCTGAAGGCCAGCGATTCGCTCACCGTCCGTGTGCTCTTCGAGGGCAGGCCGCTCGCCGGCGCGCATCTCGCCGCAGGATATGAAGGACCGACGGGACACAACTATCCCGTCAACGCGCTCACCGACGCGCAGGGTCGCGCCACCGTAAGACTTGACCGCGCCGGCGCGTGGTTCGTGCGCACGCACCGCATCATCCCCGCGCAAAACGATTCCGAAGCCGACTGGCAATCCGCCTTCAGCACGCTCACCTTCGAGGTGCACAAATGAAACGCCGTCGTTCTGCTCTCCTGTTTTGCGGAGTCGTGTTGGAGGTCGTAGGAGCGCTGCTTGCTGCGCCCCTCTTCGCGCAGAAGAAATCCGCCGGCGCCGAAGCCGGCATCCGCGCCGTGCTCGACGCGCAAGTCGCCGCCTGGAACCGCGGTGACATTGAAGGCTTCATGGCCGGCTACTGGAAATCGGACAAGACCACGTTTCTCAGCTCGAGCGGCGTCTCTCGCGGCTGGGCGGCTCTGCTTGATCGCTACAAGCGCGGCTATCCGGACAAGAACACGATGGGCACGCTCGCCTTCAGCGAACTCGAAATCAACATGCTGGGCCGCGACGCCGCCTTCATCCTCGGCCATTGGGCGCTCGACCGCGAAAAAGACGGCAAGCCCGACCGCCCCCGCGGCATCTTCACTCTCGTCGCGCGGAAATTCCCCGAAGGCTGGCGCATCGTTTCCGACCACACCAGTTCTGTCGCTGCACCAAAATAATCTTTGAAAACGGAAGAGGATTCAGGAATCCGGATTCTTCTCCTGCTACCTGCTCGCTGCGGCCTTCTTCTGTCCTGCAATCCACTCGTTGATGTTTGCCTCCAGCACATCAATCGGGATTGCCCCGCTACTCAGCACCGCGTCGTGGAACGCGCGCACGTCGAATTTTTCACCCAGATCCTTCGCCGCTCGCGCGCGCAACTCTTTAATTTTCAGCTCGCCGATTTTGTACGCCAGCGCCTGCCCGGGGTCGGCGATGTAGCGGTCGATCTCGTTGACAATGTCCTGCTCGGTCTTCGCCGCGTTGGCTTTGAAGAAATCAATGGCCTGCTGCCGCGTCCAGCCCATGCGGTGCATGCCCGTGTCCACCACTAGGCGTACCGCGCGCCACATTTCGTAGGTAAGCTGCCCGAATTTCGAGTACGGGTCGTTGTACAAACCCATCTCGCCGCCCAGGCTCTCCGCGTAGAGTCCCCAACCCTCCACAAAAACCGTGAACCCGCCGTAGCGGCGAAACTCCGGCAATTCGCCCAGCTCCATCGCCAGCGCGATTTGCAGGTGATGGCCGGGCACCGACTCGTGCATGGAGAGCGCTTCCATCTCGTACTTCGGCCGCACCTCGGGCTTGTACAGGTTCAC
>JACOSF010000011.1 GCA_016179005.1 Acidobacteriota bacterium
CATACCTTACCATACCTCCAGCATGATTGCAACAGTTGGCCAAAGGGCCTACATTTTCGCCGCGTAAAGCGCAGCGGGACACATTCGCCGCATAAGCCGCGGCGGGACAGATTGTGAAAAGTCGCACCCCAGCCTCCACGCTCAAGAAGGTCGTCGTCCAGCGCCTGGACCGCTCGAGCAGCCGCGGCTACCTCAACGCGGCGCACTTGGGGCGCTCGGACTCCATTGACTTGCTGACTCCGAACGGCGAGCACGAACCCGTCGAGCTGAAGGACGTCAAGTGCATCTACTTCGTGCGCGAGTTCACCGACGACTTCGAGCCGGAGCGCAAAGCCTTCTTCAGCCGACCCAAGCTCGAGGGTCTCTGGGTGCGCCTCACTTTCCGCGACACGGACACCATCGAGGGCATCGTCGCCAACAACCTCCTCGAGTTGCTCGACCGCGGCGTGCAAATCACTCCGCCCGACCTGCACGGCGACACGATGCGCATTTTCATTCCGCGCACCGCCCTCACCGAGCTCACCGTCCTAGGCGTCGTGGGCGTCGCGCGCCGCGAACCCAAGCGGCTCCCCGCCGAGGTCGCTGCCCGCCAGCCGCGTCTTTTCGGGGAATAATTCCCTGCCCTGCACTTCCGTTGGCGTACGGGGCCGCGGCCCCTGTAAAATTCTGCGTCGTTCTTCTTTGGGGTTTAGGGGGAGCCATGAAACTATCAGGAATCGCCCGGCGCCTGGGCTGCCAGCTCGATGGCGACGGCGAAATTGAAATCACCGGCGTGGCCGGAATCGAAGAGGCACAGGCTGGCCAGCTCACATTCCTTGCCAACCGTAAGTACGTTCCGGCGGTGAAGACCACCCGCGCTTCGGCGATCGTGATTGCGAAGGACGCCGGCCCACAGCCCCTGGCCACGCTCCGCTCGGACAATCCGTACCTGGATTTCGCTCGCGCCATCGAGCTTTTCTACCAGCCGCCAAAGTACGCCCCGGGCATTCATCCCACCGCCGTAATCTCACCGAAGGCAACGATCGGGCAGGGCGCCCACATCGGCCCTTTCTGTTTCGTGGATGACGACGCTGAAATCGGCCGCAACGCCGTGCTACACAGTTTTGTGGCCATTTATCGCGGGGCGCGCATCGGCGACGACTTCTTTGCCCACTCGCATTCCGCCGTGCGCGAGTTCTGCCGCCTGGGCCATCGCGTCATCCTGCAAAACGGCGTCGTCGTCGGCAGCGACGGCTTCGGCTTCGCGAAACAGGCTGACGGGCGATGGTTCAAAATGCAGCAGTCGGGAAACTCCATCATCGAAGATGACGTGGAAATTCAAGCCGGGAGTTGCGTGGACCGCGCCACGATCGGCGAAACCCGCATCCGCCGCGGCGCCAAACTCGATAACCTTGTGCAAGTGGGTCACGCCTCGACGGTCGGCGAGGATTCTCTCCTCTGTGGGCAGGTCGGCCTCGCCGGCTCCACCGCTGTCGGCAATCGCTGCATTCTCGCCGGACAAGTCGGCGCCGCCGGCCATCTTAGAATCGGCGATGGCGCGATCCTCACCGCACAGAGCGGTGTCCCCGGGGACGTCCCCGCCGACCAACTCTTTTCCGGCTATCCCGCCATGGAGAACAAGCAGTGGCTGAAATGCGTCGCCGCTTTCAATCGCCTGCCGGAGCTTGTGAGGACGGTACGTGAACTGAAGGGGGAATTGGAAACTCTTCGGAAGTAACTCGGTTTCCTATTCCGGGTCAGGATTCGCCTGGGACGCGGAATCTGCTTTTACTTTGTTTTGGGCCAGCGGTTGCTGATCCTCCGGCAGCCCCGACGCCACAATCGCCTGTACCTGCGCAACCAACTTGTCTCGCTGCTCCATCGTGTACGCCTTCACGTCCACTGGCGGATGGAATTTCACCGTCACACTTCCCGGATGCACGGCCAGCTCTCCTTTCAGCATCACCTTGTGCGCCCCGACCACGGACACCGGCACGATGGGCACCTGCGCGCGGATGGCCATCACAAAACTGCCTTTCTTGAACGGACGCAGCCTTCCATCCGGGCTGCGCGTGCCTTCCGGAAAAATCAAAAACGATAAGCCGCTCTTCAGGTGTTCAATTGCCTGGTCGACGCTGGCGATAGCCGCTTCTCGATTGGCCCGGTCCACGGACACGAAGCCACCCAGCCTCAGCACCGTTCCCAGAATCGGCACCTGGAACGCTTCCTTTTTCCCCAGTAGCGCTACGCGCCTCGGGATCGATCCCACCACGGCCGGCGGATCCGCGTTGCTTGTGTGGTTCGCCACGAAAATACACACCTCCGGCGGAATGTTCTCCAGCCCCTCGGCCTTTACTTTGATCCCGCAGATGACCAACGCAAACCGAGCACCGGCGACGGCCAATTTGACCATCACTTCCGGCGAACCGGTCACCACGCAGTGCAGGATGAGCGGCGGTCCAACCACCAGGATGTATAGGGCCAGAAAAATCACGGCGATGGAGCTGCGCAGCATGGGTTCAGCGGTCCGTGGTTCCCTTCAACAGTCCCTCGCGGATGCGTTGCTGTTTTCCCGTAGCGGTTTCGTCCTCTTCGATGCGATAGATGGACTCCTGCCGCTGCCCCAGCGCGTAGGTCACTTCCCTTTCCACGCCGCCGCGGCGCACTTTGAGGCGCACGCTCTCGCCGGGCTGATGTTCGCGCAGCCAGTTGGTTATGTTCCTCGGCATGGCTGCGCCGTTCAGCTCCAGCAGGACGTCTCCTTCGCGCAGCCCCGCTTTCTCCGCTGCGCTGCCGGAGTCCAATTGCATGACCGCCTGCACCGCGTCGGGACCGCGGCCCACGGAAAAGCCCAAGTCCGCGCGGACTTGGCCCAGGGCCTTCAGGCGCAATCCCGCGAGCGCGAGAACGTCCTTGCAGGGCAGCTCTTCCGTCCCCACGACATACTTTGCAAAAAACTCTCCAAAGCTCTTTCCCGCGGCGCGCTCCACGGCGGCGAGCAGGTCCTTTGTTTCATCGTAGAACCGGCCGCGCTTGGCAAAGTTTTCATTCAGATCTCGCAGCACGTCGTCGAGCCCCGCGCGGTTGTCAGTCGCATCGCGGATCAGCACATCCAGCATCACGCCGAGGAGCTGCCCTTTGTTGTAGTACGAGATGCTGTACTCCGGCCGCCGGTACTGGTTGTATTTTTCCAGCCACGCGTCCAGGCTGGCTTCCTCGGCGCTCTTCCACAAGTGCGCCGGGCGCGATTCCAGTTCCATGATTTGCCCCGCGAGGTCGTTGAAAAACTGCTCGCGGCTCCACAGGCCGCTGCGCACCAGCGTGTAGCTTCCATAAGTGCTGGTGACGCCTTCCGCGAACCACAGTGCGCGCGTCCAGTTTTCTCTTGTGTAGTCCACCGGCTCGAGCGTACGCGGCCGGATGCGCTTCACATTCCACAGATGAAAAAACTCGTGCGCCGTAACGCCTTCGAACCCCGCCGCGAAGCCGGTGTGAATGGCCGTCGAGTTGGCGTGTTCCATGCCACCGCCGCCTCCGCCGCCTGCCGCCGTTCCGAAATGGAAGATGAATAAGAATTCACCGAAGGGTATGTCGCGCATCATCGTGGTTTCGGTGGTCACGATCTTCTTCAGGCTTTCCGTCACGCGCTCCTGATTCCACCCGTCGCCGTGAACCGCCACGCGGATGGCCACGCTGCGCCCCGGCCCCGGCGCTTCGAAACGGAACTGCTGGAACTCGCCGATCTCCACCGGCGCGTCCACCAGCGCGTCATAGTTCGCGGCGACAAACGAGCTAGAGTTCTCGCCCGGCCGCAGGGCCACGGCTACGCTCCAGCCATCGCGCAGCCCCATGAATGCAATGCGCGATTCCTCCGCGCGTCGCGCCGGCACATAGAAAAGAATCGTCGCCAGGTTAATGAACGCGTGGCTGGCATTGAGCTGCGTGCTAAACGGGCCTGCATCGTCCCAGAAGATCGCGTACTCGAGGGCTATGGAGCCCTGCCCGCGCATCTGCCACGTCTGCTTGTCCTGCTTGACCACTGCGAGCGGTGCGCCGTTGGCATCCCGCGCGCGCACGTTCTGCACGCGGTAGGCGAAATCACGAATCTGATAGAGCGCGTTCCACGCTGGAAGCTGCACGGTGAGTTCGTCTTCCACGTCCGGCACCATCATCTTCACGTGAAAGATGTGCTTCTCCGGCTCCGCCACCGACACCTCATAGCGGATCGCCGCCTGTGCCGCCGGAACCAGTAAGCTCGCCGCCAAGACACCGAGCACACAAAGAAAATGCCACGAAAAGCGAAACCGAGAAGCATGGTTCATCGGGGCGCTCCGGTTCGGATAGGTGGTTCGACGGGTGTGGTCATTGGAGCTGGCGGAATCCCTTCCCTTCAGGCTCCTGCGTGGCCCGGGGTCGCGCGACCCGGCAGTATACTATGTGTACCGCTGCGGTTTACGTGGCGAATGACAGCCAGCGCAAACAGCACGACGCCGTGTACTTTGCTCGGCAAGTTGTCGCGAAAGAAGCAGCAGCTCTTAGAGGAAAAATACTCCCTCAACGGTGATGACTGCCGGCCCGGTCAGCTCGACCATCCCGTCATCGCGCCAGTTCACTTCCAGTTCGCCGCGCTCGAG
>JACOSF010000077.1 GCA_016179005.1 Acidobacteriota bacterium
ACTGAGGATACGAGCTCAAATTCGGATGGTTCTGCTGGCAGTGGTGCCGGTTTTGGCAGCAGGGTGCGGGGGCGGGATCAAAACAACGACCCGCGTACCGGCGGTGGAGGTGCGGCCATGGCTTGAAGCTACTGCCGACCAACTCGTGGAGCGATACAACCAGCAGGCGCGGGCCGTGCGCAGCTTGAACGCGGGAGCGGAGCTGAACCCGGTGGCGGGATCGACGTACACAGGAGTGATTGAGGATTATCACGACGTGCGCGGGTTTATTCTGGCGCAGCGACCGGCCAGCATTCGGATGATCGGACAGGCACCGGTGGTGGCGAAGAATATTTTCGACATGGTGAGCGACGGTGAAACGTTCCGCATCTTCATCCCGTCGAAGAACAAGTTCGTGGTGGGGCCGACGGACCTGGAGCGGCCGGCGAAAAAGCCGATCGAGAATTTGCGGCCGCAACACCTGCTGGATGCGCTTTTCTGGAAGGAACTACCGGCAGGCAGGACGGTGCTGTTTGAGGAATTCGATGCAGCTCCAGAACGCTACTACATCCTGACACAAGTGCGGGAAACAAACGGCGGAGAAATCGCGCGGAAGATCTGGTTCGACCGCGCCGATTTGAACATCGCGCGCGTCCAAATCTATGGCGCTCGCGGGCGGCTACTTGCAGATATCCGCTACGCGGACTGGCAGCCCGCTGGAGAAATACGCTACCCGCGGCACCTGTGGCTGGTGCGGCCGCACGACGATTACCAGCTCGAGGTGCGCATTACGAAGCTCACGCTGAATGAAGACATTGCCGCCGAACGCTTCCGGCTGGAGCAGCCTCCGGGGACGGAACTGGTGCGCATGGGCGAAGAGGGCAAGGAGGCCCGGCCGTGATCTGGGAGATGATCCTGCGCAACTTGTTCCACCGGCCGGTGCGGACGGCCATCAGCGTGATCGCCGTGGGCGTTGAGGTGATGCTGGTGATCATGGTAGTGGGGCTGACGAGCGGGCTGCTGCACGAAACGGCGAAGCGCGTGGAAGGCGTGGGCGCGGACCTGATGCTGCAACCGCCGTCGGCGTCGGTGTTCATGGCCTTCAGCGGTGCGCCGATGCCGATCAAGATCCGGGAAAAACTGGAAGAGATGAAGTATGTCCAGGCGGTGGCGCCGGTGCTGCTGCAATTCAACGCGAGCGGCGGATTGGATATCGTTTACGGAATCGAGCAGGAAACGTTTAAGGCGGTCTCCGGCGGATTTGTGTTCCATGAGGGCATGGAGCTATCGGCGCCGAACGACATCCTGGTGGATGATTGGTATGCGAAGGCGAAAAAAGTGAAGGTGGGTCAGACGCTGCGCCTGCTGGACAACGATTTCCATGTGGCCGGAATCGTGGAGCACGGCAAGGGCGCGCGCCTGTTTGTGCCCATCCAGACGCTGCAAGAGCTTTCCGGTGCGAGGGACAAGGCGAGCGTGTTCTTCATCAAGCTGACGCGGCCAGAGCACACGCCCGCGGTGGCGGACGAATTGCGCAAAGTTTTTCCACGGTATGAAATCCGGCCGCTGAAGGATTTTCTGTCTCTGATGACGTCTTCGAACTTGCCGGGCCTGGAGACATTCATCAACTCGATGATCGCGCTGGCGGTGGCCATCGGGTTCCTGGTGATCTTTCTCTCGATGTACACGATTATCATCGAGAGGACGCGGGAGATCGGAGTGCTGAAGTCGCTGGGAGCGTCGAAAGGGTACATCGTCCGGGCGCTGTTGAGCGAGACGGCGCTGATTTGCGGGATCGGCATCGTGATGGGAATCGGGATGACGTTCGGAATGCGCGCGGTCCTGACGCGAGTGTTCCCGACGCTGACGATCCTGGTCACCGCGGGATGGGTCCTGCGCGCGGCGCTGATTGCCGTGGTGGGCGGCCTGGTCGGAGCGAGCTATCCGGCCTGGATGGCCAGCCGGAAAGATCCTGTAGAGGCACTCTCGTACGACTAAAGAAAGGCAAACAGGCTAGGCAGAGATGCAAAACGCGGCTACAATACTGGCGCCCACTTATGAGGGCTTCCTTCCTGGTGAATGGGACGTGGACCCAATACTGAAAACGGAAAATCTGTGGAAGGTCTACCGCAGCGGCAAGGTGGAGGTATCCGCCTTGCGGGGCGTGAACTTTGAAGTGCTACCTGGGGAATTCGTTGCGGTGATGGGGCCTTCGGGGTGCGGGAAATCGTCGCTGCTCTATGTGATCGGAGGGCTGGCGCAGGCCACGCGGGGGCACGTGCTGGTGGACGGAAACGACATGATGGCGCTGAGCGACGCGGCGCGCACAAAACTGCGGCGGCACAAAGTGGGCTTCGTCTTCCAGCGGTTCAACCTGCTGCCTACGCTCGACGCCTACGGCAATATCGCCATTGCCCAGCATATCCATGGCAACGGCTTTGACCCGCACCGGTTTGAAGTAGTGACGAGCATGCTGAAGCTGAGCGACCGGCTCCACCACAAGCCGTCGGAGCTTTCGGGCGGCGAGCAGCAGCGGGTGGCGATCGCACGCGCCATCATCAACGAGCCAAAGATTGTCCTGGCCGACGAACCCACTGGAAACCTGGACACCAAGAATTCGGAGATCGTGCTGGGAATGTTGCGGCAGCTGAACCGAGATCTGGGGCAGACCATTGTCATGATTACGCACAATCCGGAAGCGGCGGCATACGCGGGGCGCGTGGTGCACATGCGCGACGGCGTGATCGTGGATGGCGTTCCCGAGGACTGAGATGCGAACGCTGTGGCGGGGAATCTCCAACACCATTTTCTGGTCGTACGAGCGCGGCACGTGGCCCTACGACGTGCTGGTGGGCGCCATCGTGCTCTTTGTCTTTCTCTCCCCGCGTACCTGGTTTGACGACCAGCCCCAACTGGGCCCTCCGGGGCACCAGGCACAGGTCCAGCTACTTTCAGAAGATCCTTCCGCGCCGACGCGAACGTACCGCGTGGATGCTCACCTGCTTTCGATTCCCAAGCGCACCCCGGAACTGGAAAAAGAGACCCACGACGTGCTGCGCAAGAATGTGGACGAGTTGAGGGGCCAGAGCTTCAAGATCGAACGGATTGACCCAGTGCGCGGCGAGGACGGCACGATTCTCTACTACGACATCGTGGTCAAGAAGTAGGAAGGTTTCCCTGTCGGACAGTCTCCGCTTCTTCCTTAAGCCAGCAAATCCTCGTACGCGTTTTCCGCATCCTAAGAGGGGTGTGGTAGGATGCACCGATTCCGAGCGGGGAGATGATATTTGAGATTTCCCGGAACACGATTCGGTTTTGTCACGGTGATGCTGGGAGTCGTGGCCGCGCTCGGGACAGGCGCGCCTGCGACAGCCCAGGGCAAGGCGAACTGGACGCTGGAAGATTTACTGAAACAACTGGACACGGAAGCAAAGTCTTTTCACTCGTTGAGCGCAAATGTAGAGCGGACAAAAGTGACCGTCGTGGTGAACGACCGCTCGACGGAGACGGGACAGATTCTGGTTCGCGGCGACGACAAGATGCTGCTCGAACTGAACCCACCCGACGGACGAATCATCCTGCGCGACGGTGGAAAATTGCACGTGTACAACCCGAAGGCCAAGCAAGTTGAGGAATACGACCTGGGCAAACACCGCGCGCTGGTGGACCAGTTTCTGTTGCTGGGTTTTGGAAGCTCGGGCAATGATCTGAAAAAAGGCTACCTGGTGACGCTGCAGGGCGAACAGACCATCGACAAGAAAAAAGCATTCTTACTGGACCTGACGCCGAAGTCCGACAAGGTGCGGGAACAGTTTTCCAAGATCCAGTTGTGGATTGACCAAGCTACGTGGCTGCCGGTGCGGCAGAAATTTCTCGAGACGGGATCCGGCGACTACCTGGAAATCAACTACACGAACATCATGCGGAACCCCAGAATCCCGGATTCGCGTTTCAAAAAACTGTGGCCGAAAGGCGTCACGAAGATTAAGCCGCAGGGCTAACGGTACGACGCGACCCTCTCTCTCTACAAATCCCCTTCATCCACTCTGAGACACCGTGAGGAAACTGCTTGTCCGGGGTCCAGCAAAGTCGAGAAAAATCCTGTCAAGCCTCTGGACTGGCGCGCAGATCGAGGTCCGATTTCACGCCAGCCGGCGGAATCGCTGGGGCGTCCAGCGGCTCGATCTTAAGAGCGCCAGCGGGAGGCGCGTGTCGCAGGATGACCAGCATGACGGCGACCACGATGACGGCGGTGGCCGATAGCGTGCGCGGCGTGATGGCCTCACCGGCAAAGGCCCATCCCAGGAAAACGGCGACCACCGGATTGACAAAGGCGTAGGTGGAAGCTCGAGTGAGAGTGGTGTTTCGAAGAAGCCAGAAGTAAGACGAAAAGCCAATGATGGAGCCGAACACGGCCAGATAGGCAAGAGAAAACAAAGAGCGCGCAGAAACGTTCTCCCATACCAATCTGCTCCAGTCACCCATCAGCGTGCCGAAGATGGTGAGCACGATCCCGCCGGCCAGCATCTGCATTCCTGTGGACAGAACGGCGGAATCGGGAAGCCGAGCCTTGCTGGAATAGAGCGAGCCAGCAGCCCAAGAAAGAGAAGCTAGAAAGAGAACGAAGGCGCCGCCAAGGTGAACGCCACGGCCGTCGAGGAGATGTCCCGGGCCTACGAGAAGGATTATCCCGAGCAAGCCAAGAAACATTCCGAGAACCACACCGCCTGTGGGGCGATGTCCGCCGGGCATCAGCCAAACGAGGAGCACCACCCAGAGAGGTTCCGAAGTAATCAGCAAAGCGGTGAGGCCGGAAGGGACGAATTGCTCGGCCCAGACGACGCCGCCATTGCCGCCGAGCAGCAACAGCGTTCCGATAATGAATGCGGAGCGCCAATGCTGCCAGTCCGGCTTCTCGGCGCCGCGGAAGCGAGCCCAAGCATAGAGCGCGCCGCCGGAGAGAAGAAAGCGGATGCCGGCCATCAGGAATGGAGGCAATGTCTCCACCGCAAAGCGGATGGCGAGATACGTCGAGCCCCAGATGACGTAAACGGCGGCAAGAGCCGAGATCAGACGCCAGCGATAGCCGGGCGCGAGCGTGCCCACATCACGCATGGGATTCCTCCGCGACCGGAAAGTTGAGCGGGAGCTGACCGCTTTCCTTCTGCGTTTCAAGGACGATGGTGGTACGCGTGGCAATGACGGATTCCAGAGGGCCGACAGTTTCACGCAATAACCGTCCCAGCGCCTGCGGAGTCGAGGTGCGCACTTTCACCAAAAAGCAGTCTTCCCCGGCAATGTGATGGACTTCCAGAACTTCAGGAATGCCGGCCAGAACTTGCTCGGTGCGGCGCGAGTGAGCGGAGTCATTGGTGCGCACGAAGACGAAGGCGAGCAAGCGCAAGTCGAGCGCCGCAGGATCCAAGCGAGTCTCGTAGCCCCGTATGACGCCACTTTCTTCGAGCTTGCGAATGCGTTCGAGAACAGCAGACGGGGCCATACCCACCTGGCGGGCGATCTCGGCATTGGAGGTGCGCGCCGCGGCCTGAAGAATTCCCAGGATCTGCAGGTCAGTTTCGTCCATCGTTCGGTGAATTGTGCGCATTACAGAATAATCGTCAGAATCTGTCCAAATGTCAAGATGAAAATGCTTAGGGTTAGGTCCAATTTGGTTGGTAGTTCGGCAGGAATGTGTAAAGACCGAATGAATGGCACGACTCCGGGCGGAAAGGCGTTCGTCACCGCCTAGGTACGCTTGGCGGCCTTTTCAGCGCGAAGGAGGGCTTCCTTTCGCTTCACACCCCAACGGTAGCCGCCGAGGTCGCCATTGGCGCGTACAACGCGATGGCAAGGGATCACAACAGCGGCCGGGTTGGAGGCGCAAGCGCGAGCAACGGCGCGAACCGCGCGAGGCCGGCCGACTGCACGGGCCACTTCGGAATACGACCGCGTGGCACCGCAGGGAATCGAAAGAAGCTCCTGCCAGACGAGGCGCTGAAACGCGGTGGCCTGCACGTCCAGGGGCAGATGGCCACTGGGGGTCTTGCCTTCGACGCGGGAGAGCACCGCGCGGAGCCAGGATGGAAGGCCGTTTGAGTCGCGGTGGATCTCTGCGAGAGGGTATTCGCGCCTGAGCGCGGCTTCGAGGCGCGGAACGGAATCGCCGAGACTCACCATGCAAATGCCGCGAGGGGTGGCGGCGACGAGCAAGCGGCCGAGCGGAGAAGCAGTGGTTGCGTAACGGATGCTCACGCCGGCGCCACCGCGCTGGTAAGCCGCGGGGGTCATGCCGAGGAGGGCCGGGGCTTGCTCGTAGAGGCGGCTGCTCGAGCTGTATCCTGCGTCGTAGAGGGCGAAGGTCACATTGGATTCTTTCTTCAGCCCGGACTTGACGGCGCGCAGGCGGCACGCGGCGGCATACTGGCGCGGCGTGACGCCGGTGATGCGCTGAAACGCGCGGAGCAGACGAAAAGGGGTGAGGCCTGCCCGCGCGCTGAGATCGGAAAGCGTCAACTTTTCGTCAAAGCCGGCTTCGATGAAACGGCAAAGCTGCGCAATGCGCGGGGCGAGAGGATCGGCGGCAAGGCCACGCGGATGGCAGCGGCGACACGCGCGGAAGCCGGCGCGCTCGGCTGCGTCGGGACCCAAGAAAAAAACAGTCAGACGTCGGCGCGGGCGGCGCGAAGGGCACGATGGGCGGCAGTAAATCCCGGTGGAACGGACGGCATAAACGAAGGCGCTATCCCATCGCGCGTCGTGGGCCAGGACGGCGCGCCAGCAGCGCGCGGGACTCGGGCGGCTGCGTTGCGGGTTGTTGTGTTTCAGCGAAGCGAGTTTCATATTTTGCATGCACCGAGAATAGGGAAAGAAGAAGTGTAAATCTATCCGGTTCTTGCGTTCAAACTGATCTGAAAAAAAGTGTGAAGCGGGCAGTACGCTTCCAATTCGATTCGCCCGCTGGGCCAGGGATGGAAGCTGTGGGCAGGGCAACCAGTCCACGCGGTGGGGCATCCGTTGATGCGTTGGCCGTGGTGACGAAAACATCCCTGATTGCGGCGCTCCTCGTGGCGATGCCAGTGTGTGGGCAAGAGACCACGAGCCAGCCGGTCCCCAACAAAGATCAAGAACTGTTCAAACCGGAAACCCGGAGAGCGGGACCCGGCGCGCCCGAAGGCGTAATCAGGAGCATCGAGTTTGTTGGATTGAGGCGAATTCCAGCGACGACATTGCGGGCGAAGTTGAGATCCAAGATCGGCGAATTTGTGGACCCTGCGAACATCGAGCGGGACGTGCGCGCGCTTGAAGCCATGGGATGGTTCGATTCGGTGAGCGTGGAATTGGAGCAGTTGCCGGTCTTGCTGGCGCTGGCAGCACCGGCCACCGGCGGGAGCGATGACGCTGGCGAGCCCGCGGTTTTTCAGCAGGCGCCGGTGATGCGGTTGGCATTTACGGTTGAGGAGAGACCATTTTTGGCAAAAGTGGAATACCGCGGCGGGCAACTCTTGTCGCAGGAGCGAATCCGTGAAGTTCTTGCGACGAAGAAAGTGATCCTGAAGCTGGCCGGGCCGTGCAACCGCACCGAGTTGTGGCGTGCGGCCAAAGCGATGGAAGAAGCGCTTGCGGAATTGGGGCACGCTCGCGCGAAGGTGCGCGTGCGGCTGACGGAAGTACCCACGGCGGCGATGCGGGCCACTTTTGTAATCGAAGAAGGCCCGCGCGTGGAAGTGGAGCGGGTTCAATTTTCGGGCAACGAGGCCTTTCCGGAACGCGTGCTCCAAGGGGAGATGAAGGAGGTGGCGCCGGGCGCGCTGCTTGCGGGATGGCGCGGGAAAACAACTTACACGCAAGAGCGGCTGGAGAAAGACCTGGAGCGCGTGCGGCAGTTTTACCGGAACCATGGTTATGCCGAAGCGCAAACCGGCGAGCCACAGGTGGAATTCGTGGAGCGGCGCGAGCGGCGGTGGTGGCCGTGGCCGGGCAAGACAACGAAACAAGTGATCCACGTGAAAATTTCGGTGCACGAAGGCGCGGCTTACCGCGTGGAGCAAGCAGATGCGGACGGAGCGATCGCCGCAGCACAAGAAAAGGTAACGCAGGTGCTTGCCCCGTTGCTGACGCCAGCGGTGTATTCCGAAGAGAAAATTGTCCGGGTGAAGGAAGAATTAGCGCGATTAGAGACGGCGGCTCGTGCGCGCAAAAGGGGATCGCGCGTGGACATCGAGGCAACGTCTCAGATCAACCGAGAGGCGAGAACCATCCTTGTGCAGTTACGTGCGCGGGAGTCGGTGCCATTCCTGGTGCGGCGGATTGAATTCACCGGGCACAAGCGGTTCAGCGACCGCTACTACCGGCGGAGAATCGTGCTGAAGGAAGGAGAGGCATTCGATGCGGAAAAGCTCGAGCGCGGGCTCGCGGAACTGGCCCGCGGCGGATTCGTGCGTCCGGCGAAGGGAAATGACATCCAGGTGAAATACGATGACATTCGGCGAACGGCGGACGTAACCATTCATGTGGAAGAGATCGGGCGGCAGCGCATTTCGCTGACTGGCGGCGCAAACACGCTGGGAATCGCCTACAACGTTTTCAATCTGCTGGGCGGAGAAGAATTATTGACGGCGCACATGGAAGGCGGACCAGAGAGCCTTCAAGTG
>JACOSF010000012.1 GCA_016179005.1 Acidobacteriota bacterium
ATGGGCATCTCCGCACTAGCGCTGGCGCAGGTGACTTCGCGCCCCGCCACGATGTCGGGGCGAGGCGAAGCCTATCCGCGGCGGCTTGCATTGTCAAGGAAAGTGCCCGGGTGCTACACTGACGAGCTTCTCACGACGCATAGACTGTTCGTCGGCGGACAGCGGCGTCCCGCCCCGAGACATCGGGGTTGCAATTCCCGGGCAGACCAATGACTACGAAGTCCGTCTAAATAGCTGGGTGCGGTTGGCCCGCGCCGTGCAGCTAAAAGGGTTGACTGCAAAGGGCGCAGTCGAAAAAATTGAAACAATTTGCATCTCGCAGACGTTTAAGTTCTATGACGGGTTTTGGTGCTGAGTTGAGCTGGACGATTCCGCCGAAGGAGAAGGTCAACATGACAGAAAGGCATTTTCTCAGGATAGCTGCTTTCGTGCTGGTAACAGGGGCGCTGGTGGCAGCGCCGGCGTTGGCCCAGCAGTTGCCCGCATACAAGATCGATAAGGGTCCGGACTATTCGCGGGGCAAAACGAATCCGCTGGCCGTCTATGCGCCCATCCATGTTTCTGCGCCGGTGCTCACCAATTCGCCGCGCGTCGATCAGTTGATTCAGAACGGCGAACTGCGCCTGTCCCTGCAGGATGCCATCTCGCTGGCGCTGGAGAACAACCTGGACATCAGCGTGCAGCGCTACACGCCCTGGCTTTCCGATCTGGACCTGCTGCGCACCAAGGCTGGCCTAGGCACCGCCGCAGGCTCGTTTGATCCGCGGCTGACGTCCACCACGTCCTGGCAACGCGCAACCAACCCCATCAACAACCCTGTTCTGTCGGGCTCGTTAGTTGCCCTCGCAGCGATCACCAACAACAACGCACAGGCCAACATGGCCCTCTCCCAGGGCTTCCACACCGGTACCAGTTACGCCATCACGTGGAATAACACCCGGCAATCCAGCACTTCGCCCGGCGCGATCGTCAACCCCTCGGTGCAGTCCACGCTGATCTTCGGGTTTTCTCAGCCCTTGCTGAACGGCTTCGGTTTTACACCGAACTTGCGCTTCATCCGCATCGCGCGCAACAACAAGCGTATCGCCGACCTCACCTTCACCAACCAGCTCATTACCACAGTGAGTTCGGTGCAGAACATGTATTGGGACTTGGTCTTTGCCCGCGAAGACGTCAAGGTGAAAAAGCGCTCCGTCGAACTCGCGGAAAAACTCTACAATGACAATAAGCGCCAGGTCGAAATCGGCACCCTGGCTCCCATCGAAGTGGTTCGTGCGGAGGCCGAAGTTGCCCGCACCAGACAGGACCTGATCGTCGCTCAGACCTTTTTGCTCCAGCAACAGACCCTGCTGAAGAACGCGGTGACTAAAAACGTGATGGATGCCACCGTGCAGACCATCGAAATCGTTCCCACCGACGTCATCTCCAAGCCCCCCATCACCACTCGCGCGACGCGCAATGCCCTGCTGCCGACGCTCAACCTGAATGGTCAATTCAGCGGTACTGGCCTGGGCGGCAACTCCAAGAGCACGGTCGCCACTCCCACGGGCACGTTCACCAGCACGGGCGTCCCCATCGTGGACGCCGCCGGCAATCCCGTTCTGGTGGGCGGCGTGCCGACGTTTGCGGGCCGTGCCAACACCACCTCCGCCACGACTGTTTTTCATGGCGGTTTTGACGACTCGCTGAACACCCTGCGCCACTTCGATTTCCCCACCTATGGCGTCTCGCTCAACCTGACCATCCCAATCCTGAACCGCGCCGCGCAGGCGGATAACGCGCAGGCCATCCTGCTGCAGCGGCAGGCGGAGACCAGCCTGAAGCGCCTGCAGAACTCCATCATCGTGGAAGTGCGCAACGCGCAGATCGCGCTCGAACAGAATCGCGCACGCGTCGAAGCGGCGCAGAAGTCCCGCGAACTGGCCGAGCGTACCCTGGACGCCGAGCAAAAGAAGTACCAGCTCGGCGCCTCCACCATTTTCTTCGTCATTCAGGCCCAGCGCGACCTGGCCGCCGCGCAGAGCGCCGAAGTCAGCTCCCTGGTGGCGCTGACCAAGTCCAAGGTGGATTTCGAGAAGGCCCTCGGCCGCACCCTCGAGGTCAA
>JACOSF010000040.1 GCA_016179005.1 Acidobacteriota bacterium
GCGCCTGGACATCCTGGTAAACAACGTCGGCGAATTCCGCTGGAAACTCGTGGCGGAAACCAGCATCGAAGAGTGGAACGAAATCCTCGCATCAAATTTGCAAAGCGTGTTCTACGCCAGCCGCGCGGCGTTGCCGGCCATGCGCCGCCAGCGCTGGGGACGCATCATCAACATGGGCGCCGTCGGCGCCGAGCGCGCTTTCGGACAGGCCACCATTTCCGCCTACGCCTCCGCCAAGGCCGCTGTCGTAGCTTTCTCGCGTTCCCTGGCCATCGAGGAGGCCAAGAACGGCATCACCGTCAACGTGGTCAATCCTTCCAACATTGACGAGAAGGAATTGACCCTTGCCGAGGCGCGGCGCATGCCCGACGCGCGGTATCCCATCGGCCGCCCGCCCACTGCCGAAGACGTCGCCGCCGCCGTGAAGTTCTTCGCCTCCGAGGAGGCCGATTACGTCACCGGTCAGGTGCTCAATGTCAGCGGAGGCTGGCTGTTGTAGCGCGGGGTTTACCCCCGCGCCTTTCTGGTTCGAGTCTTTATGAAAGTTCTCACCGCAGCTCAAATGCGCGAGGCGGACCGTCGCACCACCGAGCGGCACGGCGTGCCCAGCTTGCAACTGATGGAAAACGCCGGCACGCGCGTGGTCGAGTTTCTCGCTGGATGTTTTGCCGACCTAACTCATCGGCGCATCACCGTGCTGTGCGGCAAAGGCAACAACGGCGGGGACGGCCTGGTCGTGGCGCGCCTGCTCCACCAGCGCGGCTGTCAGTTGTCCGTCCTGCTGTTTGCGATGCCCGACGCGGTGCGTGGCGATGCCGCCGTCAACCTGAAGCGCTGGCGCGAAGCGGGCGGCGAAATCCGCGTGGTCACATCCGAAACGGAATGGGCCGCGGCTTGCTCCCAGGTAGCCTATGCGGAAATCATTCTGGATGCCCTGCTGGGCACCGGACTCGCTGGCCCGGTGGACGGCTTGCTGGCCCGCGTCATCACCGACGTCAACGAATTTGGTAAGCACGTCCCGACGGGTCGGGACGCTGGACGGCGCGCCACGATCGTCGCCGTGGATATTCCTTCTGGGCTGCCCTCGGATTCCGGTCCCGAGGCTTCGGTACTGGGGCCCGCCGTCTGCGCCGATTTCACGGTCACCTTTACCGCGCCAAAGCCCGGCCTCCTCCTCCCACCGAATTGCGAGTGTGTCGGAAAACTTCAAGTGGCCGAAATCGGCACGCCGCCGGAAATGCTCACTGCAGACAACACGCTGAAGCTTCACTGGCTCGAACCGGGAGAATTTGCCGGTCTGCCGCTGGCGCGCCGGCCCGCCGGACACAAAGGGGATTACGGCCACGCGCTCATCATCGCCGGATCGCGCGGCAAGACCGGTGCAGCGGTGCTGTCCGCCATGGGCGCGCTGCGCGCCGGCGTTGGCCTCGTCACCGTGGCGACGCCCGAACGCGTTCTGCCCATCGTCGCGTCGCACTTGCCGGAGATGATGACTGAGCCGTTGGCCGGCACCGACGTGGACAGCATCTCCATGCGCGGGCTCGACTACGGCCGCTTGGTGGAAATCGTGAAGGGCAAGAACGCCGTGGCCCTCGGCCCCGGCCTGGGCACGCATCCCGAAACCCAGCAGTTTGTGCGCGCTGTGCTGCGCGACTCCCCGCTGCCGGTCATCCTCGATGCCGACGGCCTGAACGCCTTCGCCGGTCGCTCGGCTGAATTGTGCGAGCGCAAGGCGCCGCTGGCTGTGACGCCGCATCCCGGTGAGATGGCGCGCCTGCTGGGCTGTACTACAGCGCAAGTGCAAGCCAACCGTCTGGACATCGCTTTGCAGGCCGCCGCGCAGTGGAATGCGCTGGTCGTGCTGAAGGGCTACCGCACCATCATCGCTACGCCCGATGGCCGCGCCTTCATCAACTCCACCGGAAACCCCGGCATGGCTACCGGCGGCACCGGCGACGTGCTCACGGGCATGCTAGCCGGGCTCACCGCGCAATTCTCCACCGCTCTCTGGGAGCGTGTGCTGGGACTCGGCGTGTACCTGCATGGCCTTGCCGGCGACCTCGCTGCTGAGCAGTTTGGCGAAGCATCGATGATCGCTACCGACCTTGTCGCCGCGATCCCCCGCGCCTGGCGCGAGCTTCTTACCGGCTTGCCCCGCCTGTCCCGAGTCCGCCGCGGCGGACCGAGGGAAGCGAAGCCGGGGGATCTGGAACATGCCTAGCCGCGAATTCCTCACGCATTCTTCCGAGGAAACAATTCGACTGGGCAGGGAACTCGCCGCGCAGCTCCACCCGCCCACGCTCCTCTACCTCGACGGCGAATTGGGCGCGGGAAAGACCACGCTCGCCAAGGGCATCATTAGCGGGCTCGGCGTGGCCCGCGAGGAAGATGTCACCAGCCCCACCTTCACGCTCGTCCACGTTTTCCGGAATGGCGTAAAAGTTTTTCACGTGGATCTCTACCGCGTGGCCGACCGCCACGACCTCGAGACGCTGGGACTCGAGGACCTTTTCGCTGAGCCGGCCATCGTGCTGGTCGAGTGGCCCGACCGCATGAAGCTGCGCACCGATTGGCCCGTTGTGCAAGTGCATCTCGAACACGGGGAAGAGGACACGCGGCGCATTCGCGTCTGCGACCTGGCCGGTCCCGAAGCCTCGGGACTGGTTTCCCTGTAGCCTAAAGTGGCAGGCCGAACAGTCCTGCGCGCGTAGGCGCGCCGTCTACTCTTTGACTCCTCTCCCGATACCTCGGGATTGCGGCGAGCTATCCCCCTTGCTAGAGTACGGACGGTTCTTTTCCGGCGGCGCCGCCATGGCTGACCACCTCAGTGTGCCGACCTCTCATCCTCCCCCGCGGGTGGAGCTGGAAACGTATTCTGCCGACATCCAGCTCAGTTCGCTGCCCGTGGGTATTGACAATATCCACTACGACGTCGCCCTCAGCCCGCGGTTCGTCGAATTCGCGCAGAAGTACGTCCTCGACCTCGTCAAGCACCACGCCAATCTCGCCCGCTTTTTCGGCAGCGACACCAAAAAAATCCGCGCGCCGGAAACCGGCGCCTTTAAGAAGCTTCTCACCGACCTGCTGCAGGCCGGGCTCACCCGCGCGAAGTTCGAGAAAAACATCGAGCTGGATTTTCTGCTGCGCCTGGCTGTGCTGAAATTCCTCACGCAGGAAATCCCCGTACAGTTCGCCAACGCCTTGCTCGAGTGCAAGGAGTGGATCCGCTCGCGCGGCGAATATTTCGAGCGCTCCGAAAAAGCCCTGCTCTTCGCCGAAGGCGCGCGCGACGACTTCGTCTGCCTGGAACATTATGTTCTGCTGGGCAATTTTCAGCGCGACCTGGACCGCTTCGAGACCGTGGACGCGCTCTTCTTTGAGTTCCTCCGCGATTCCGTCTCCGCCGGCGAGCGCGGCGATGAGGCC
>JACOSF010000041.1 GCA_016179005.1 Acidobacteriota bacterium
AGCGCGATCTTGCCTTCGTACACCGCGCCTTCGTTGCCGTCGAGCGTGATCCAGTCGCCCTCCTTCACCACGCGCCCATTTGAGCTCATCAGCTTCTGGTCGGAGTCAATGTCCAACTTCTCGCAGCCGACGATGCAGCACTTCCCCCAGCCGCGCGCCACCACCGCTGCGTGACTCGTCTTGCCGCCGGTGGCGGTCAGAATGCCTTGCGCGACGAACATGCCGCCCACGTCTTCTGGTGAAGTCTCCCGCCGCACCAGGATGACCTTCTTCCCTTCTTTGGCCCACGCTTCGGCTTCGTGCGCGGTGAAGACGGCCTGTCCCACCGCCGCGCCGGGCACCGCGTTCACGCCGGTGGCCAGCTTGCGCCGCAGCAAATCCGTGCGCTGCACGCTCGAGTCAATCACCGGATAGAACAGCCGCTCGATATCCTCGGCCTTCACGCGCTCGATGGCTTCTTCCTTGGAGATGAGCCCTTCCCTGGCCATGTCCACAGCCATCTGGAACGTGGCGGAAGGAGTGCGCTTGCCGGTGCGAGTCTGCAAAACATAAAGTGTTCCTTCCTCCACCGTGAACTCGATGTCCTGCATGTCGCGGTAATGTGTTTCTAGAAGTTTTCGCACGCGCTCGAGCTGCCTGTAGATTTTCGGCATGTGCTTGGACATCTCGTCCAGGTGCATCGGCGTGCGGATGCCGGCCACCACGTCTTCGCCCTGCGCGTTGAGCAGGAAGTCGCCGTAGAAAATTTTCTCGCCCGTGCTGGGGTCGCGCGTGAAGCACACGCCGGTGCCCGACGCGTCGCCGGTATTGCCAAAGACCATCTGCACCACGTTGACCGCCGTGCCCAGCAGGCCGGTAATCTTCTCCACGCGCCGGTAGGTGACCGCCTTGTCGGCCATCCACGAGCCGCACACCGCGCCGATCGCGCCCCACAATTGCTCTTCCGGATCCTCGGGAAACGCCTTGCCAGTGTGTTCCTTAAAGTATGCCTTGTACTCTTTCACCAGCTCGCGCCAGCCTTCGGCGGGCACTTCTGTGTCGTCCTTGACGCCCAATCGCGCCTTCATCGCGCGCAGCTTGTGCTCCAGATCTTCCTTGGGAAGGCCGATCACCACCGACGAATACATCTGCACGAATCGGCGGTAGGCGTCATAGGCAAAACGGTCGTTCTTGGTGTTGCTGGCCAGCGCCTGCACGGACTGCTCGTTCAAGCCCAGGTTGAGGATGGTTTCCATCATCCCCGGCATGGACCGCGCCGAGCCGGAACGCACGCTTACCAGCAGCGGGTTCTGGGCATCGCCGAGCTTCTTGCCGGTCGCCTTCTCCAGGCGCGCGAGGTTGGCCTTCACTTGCGCGGCCAGCTCCTTCGGATACTTCTTGCCGTGCTTGTAAAAGTAGTCGCAGACCTCCGTGGTGAGCGTGAAGCCTGCCGGCACCGGCAGGCCGATCTTGGTCATTTCCGCCAGGCCGGCGCCTTTGCCGCCCAGCAGGTGCTTCATCTCCCCGTGGCCTTCTGCTTTCCCAGCTCCAAAAAAGTAGACGTATTTCATTTGCGCTTCCCTTCGGATCAGATTTTGTAGTGGAGATGAATTCGGGCCCATGAAGTTCAGGCCGGGGATCCATCTTCTTGGCCGCCGCGGCAACGGCTTCCTGCAACCAACGCGTCGGCGCGCCGACATCTTTTCTTTCGACCGCCCCTTTGCGGTCATCTCGCGCGCCGCAACATCTCCAGTATTACTTTACATTCCGAAATCACTTCTCCGTCGTGACGATCTCCGAAAAATCCGCGATCGTCGAAAATTCGCTCAGCAACTCCGCCAGCAGTGTCAGCCGGTTCTTGCGCAGCGCTTCGTCCTCGGACATCACCAGCACCTGGTCGAAGAAATTGTCCACCGCGGGACGCAGCCCCGCGATGGCCAGCAGCGCCTCGCGGTACCGCCCCCCGCGCTTGTGCTCCCCTGCCGCGCGCGCCACCTGACGCGACTCCGCGTGCAGCTTTTTCTCCGCCTCTTCCACCAACAAGTCCTCGCGCACTTGGGGGAGCTTCCACGCCTCCGCCGGCCCGGCCTTCTCGATGATCTTGCGGATGCGCTTGAACGCAGTGGCCAGCGGCTCGAAGTTCTTCGTCTTGCGGATAGCCTTCAGCGCTTCGAGTCGCCGCTCCACATCCACCAATTCGTCCGCGCTCGCGGCGAGCGTGGCGCTCACCTCGTCGTAGGCGAATCCGTGCCGCTCCTTGAAGACGAACCGTGCGCGGTCGGCGATGAACTCCAGCACCTGCGCCTGCACCTGCGCAGAGACTTGCGTCTTCGGCGGCTGCGACTCCAGAATGCCCGCCGCAGCGGAGATGGACGCCGTGAGCGACACCGCCACCTTGCGCTCGAGGATGATCTTCACGATGCCCAGCGCGGCGCGGCGCAGCGCGAATGGGTCGCTCGACCCCGACGGAATCATGCCCACCGCGAAGCAGCCCACCAGCGCATCGAGCTTATCGGCCAGCGCCACCGCGCAGCCCGTCAGGTTTCGCGGGATGGGCTCGTCCAGACCCAGTGGCTGGTAGTGGTCGTAAACCGCCCAGGCCACTTCGTCGGCCTCGCCCTGCTCCTTGGCGTAGAGTCCGCCCACAATTCCCTGCAACTCGGGAAACTCTCCCACCATGCCGGTCACCAGGTCGCACTTGGCCAGTTCCGCGGCGCGGATCGAGCCGGCCACGTCCGCTTGCAGGACGCCGGAGTTGAACCACTGCCCGGCGAACCAGCCCGCCAGCGACTTGATGCGCTCCACTTTGCCGGCGTAACTCCCCAGCCGCGACTCATAGGTGACGTGCGCGAGCCGCGGTAAATTGTCGGCAAGCCGACATTTCTGGTCGTGTTGCCAGAAGAATTGCGCATCGGCGAACCGCGCGCGCAGCACACGCTCGTGCCCCGCGCGCACCAGGCCCCTGCGGTCAGCATCCATGTTGATCACCGCCAAAAAATGCGGCGCCAGCCCGCCGTCGCGATGCTCCACCGCAAAATACTTCTGGTGGTCGCGCATCACGGTCACCAGGATTTCGTCCGGCAGGTCCAGGAACTCCTCGGAAAAGTCGCCCAAGATCACCGTGGGATATTCGTTCAGGTAGGTCACCTGGTCGAGCAGCGCGGCGTCCGCATGCGCTCTTAGCCCGCGCTTCGCAGTCAGCGCGTGAATTTCCCGCTCGATCTTTCGCCGCCGCTCGGCAGGGTCCGCTAGAACAAAGTTCGCGCGCAACCTCGCGTGGTAGTTCTTGCGCCCCGTGACGCCGACCTTAGCCTTGCCCAGAAAGCGGTGCCCCGAAGAAGCGTTCCCGGCCGCCACTTCCCCGAACGTAAACGGAAGCGTTCGCCCGCCGAGCAGCGCCACAATCCAGCGCACCGGGCGGATGAAGCGCGGCCCTTCCGCGCTCGTCCAGTACATGCTCCGCGGCCAGGGGATCTCCGCAATCACTCGCGGCAGGATTTCGCGGAGGATGTCCGCGGCAAGCCGGCCCTTGATCACTTGCTTGGCCGCGACGTAGTCGCCCTTGGGCGTCGCCACGATGCTGAGTTCCCCGACCTTGATTCCCTGCTTCGCCGCAAAACTTTCCGCCGCGCGTGTCGGCGCGCCGACCGCGTCGAAGGCGATTGCCTTCGGCGGCCCGGTCACCTCGCGCACCACGTCCGCCTGGCGCAGCCGCAGCGGCTCGCACGCTGCCACCAATCGCCGCGGCGCACCAAAGCACTCCACCACGGAATTGTTCAGCAAATGATTGGCGGAAAAATGTTTCTCAAGAATTACTTTAAGTTCATTCGCGGCCCGCTGCAGCATTCCTGCAGGAATTTCTTCGCAGCCGATCTCCAGCAAGAATTCCGCCGTGGCCACTTTGGGTGCGCGCTTCTTCATGCCGGCACCTCGGCCGCCTGACCGGTCTGCTGCTCCACGTACCCGGCGGCCACGCGGCAGGCCAGTTGCCGCACGCGCCCAATCAGCGCCGCGCGCTCGGTCACCGAAATCGCCCCGCGCGCCTCCAGGATGTTGAACAGATGCGAGCACTTCAGGCACAACTCATACACCGCCAGCAGCGGGAAGCGCCGCTTCTCTTCCCGCTTGGCAGACGCGAAGGCCTTCAGCAGCCTCGCCGCCTCGGCCTCGTAGGACTCCAGGTGGCTGCGCGCGGCCGCGGCGTCCGCTTTCTCGAAGTTGTACACCGAAAACTGCAACTCTTCTTCCAGCCGCACCTGCCCGTAGGTGAGACTGTCGTTCCAGCGGATGTCGTACACGCTGCCCACGTTCTGCAGGAACGCCGTGATGCGCTCGAGCCCGTAGGTGAGCTCGACGGAAACGGGATCGAGGTTCAAGCCGCCGCACTGCTGGAAGTAAGTGAACTGCGCAATCTCCAGTCCATCCAGCAGCACCTGCCAGCCAATGCCCCATGCGCCCAGCGTCGGCGATTCCCAGTTGTCTTCTTCGAAGCGAATATCGTGGTCCTTCAATCGAATGCCCAGCTCCGCGAGAGACTTCAAGTAAAGGTTTTGAATGTCCGCCGGCGCGGGCTTCAAAATCACCTGATACTGTGTGTGTTTGAAAAGGCGGTTGGGATTCTCGCCGTAGCGGCCGTCGGTGGGCCGTCGGCTGGGCTGCACGTAGCCCACGCGGTACGCCGCCGGCCCCAGCACGCGCAGAAACGTCTCCGGATGCATCGTGCCGGCGCCCAT
>JACOSF010000042.1 GCA_016179005.1 Acidobacteriota bacterium
CAAGAGCGGTTCCAATCGCATGGGTGGCACTCTCTTCTGGTATGGCCAGCACGACTCCCTCAATGCCCGCAATGCGGCGGAGGAAGTGGCTCTCTTGAACAAGCCGACGCGCTATTACGAAAACCAGATCGGCGGCACCCTTGGCGGGCCCATTGTCAAAGATAAGACCTTTTTCTTTGTGTCGTACCAGTGGGACCGCACGCGCAACAATCTTTCCAATGTGTTTCCTGTTGTGAGCACCTATCCGACCCCTGCCGGACTTACGGCACTGCGCAGCCTGCCGGTGAATCCGGCTTTGCTCTCTTATCTGAGCGTCCCATCCGTGTCGTCCATCCCGACGCTCACGACAGCGCCCTGTTTCGATGCGCCCGTGCCGGCAGGCTTCAATGCCACCAATCCGTGCCAGACGCCGACCAGCGCGTTTGTGGGCGCGACTGCCATTCCTTACTCCACGTATCTCGTGCCGGACGCCAACGCCTATGAAGTGAAAGATCACCAGTGGTCCGCGCGCGTGGATCACCGCCTGAGCAATTCCAGTGACATCTACGCACGCTATCTGTTTGACGAAGTGCGCACACCACGTGTGGCTCTCTCCAACGCTGGCGAAAGCGCCTTTGCCGACCTCGGCTTGCTCCCCGACTACCGGCTCCTCACGCGCCAGCGCAGCCAGAGTTTCCTTGCGGACCATCGCTACTATTGGGCTCGCTCGTTGAACGAATTCCGCTTTTCCTTCAGCCGCATTTCCACCGGCACCGGCCCATTCCAGATGCCGGAAACCGTGCGTAACACGGTGCCGGCTGCCACGATCAATGACGCCTTTGGGGGATTCTTCCCCTTTTCGCGCAGATTCACTGCCGCTGGAGAAATCTTCACCATCGGCCGCGATTCCAGCCCCAACCAAGTGAGCACCAATATTTTCCAGTTTCAAGAGAACTTCTCCCACAATCGCGGAAATCACAGCTACAAGTTCGGCGTCAATTTCGTTCGCGTGTCGAGCAACATCAACAGCATGCCCTCCGATCTTGGCCAATACTTCTTCGGCAATTCGGGAGTGGGCGGCTTGCAGGCCTTCGCCACCGAGCCGGCCGCAGCTCCCAGCAATGCGCTGGTGGTGATTCAGCGCCTGCCCAACGTCATCAGCAATCCGATCACCGGTCAGATCATCGGCCAAGGCAATCCGAAGCTCTCCCTGCGTGAATTCGATCATTTCTATTTCTTCCAGGACGACTGGCGCGTCACCAAGGAGTTCACGCTCAGTCTGGGCATACGTTATGAGAACTTCGGCCAGCCCCTCAATCGCGTCAACCAGTTGAACCGCCGCGCGCCCATCGTGGACCGCGACAACAATAATTTCGCCCCGCGTTTCGGCTTCGCCTGGAACCTGTATGCTCACACCGTCATCCGCGGCGGCTACGCCATGATGTACAACCCCATGGTGCTCAACATCCCGTTGCTCGTCTGGCAGAGCGGGCCGGTTTCGCCGTTCTTTGTAGCCGTCAACCAGGCCACGCTTCCCGGCCTCACCGTGTTGCCCATTTCCGGCACCTATCCCAATGCGCCGATCAGCATCGCCGGCGTAAATGCGAGTAAGGTTTCGGGCTGCAGCTCAATCATCGGCCGCGCTATCTCCGGCACGGTTCCGCTGATCGACTGTGCCGCCCAAGACACCGTAGCCACCAACATGGTGAACCCCTATGTCCACAATTTCTCCCTTGGCATCCAGCAGGAGCTCTCCCCCAACATGCTGTTTGAAGTCGGCTACGTCGGCAGTAGGGGCACCAAGCTCTTCATGCGCACCGACGAGAATCCGAACGGGGGATGGAACACCCTTGGAACAGGGGCGCCTTCGCCCACCAATTTCTGTCCCACAGGATCGGGAACTACGGTCCGGGGTCCCAGTCCCAGTTGCATTCTGAACCGCACCAACAATGCGCGCGGCGCCATCTCCAAGATTGGCAACGGCGGAATTTCGGTCTACCATTCGCTCCAAACCAGCCTCACTCGCCGCATGGCTCCTATCGGAAAATGGGGCAACGCCACTTTCAGCGTGGCCTACACCTGGAGCCACAATATCGACAACACCAGCGAAATCTTCGGACCCGGAGTCCGCATCATTCAGCGGAACATCATCAACCTCTTCTCATCGACGACCGGCGGTTTCGAAACCATCGAAGCTATCTCTCCGCTCGCGCAGGACCCGCGCAACGTGAACGCCGACCGCGGCAATTCTTCCTTCGACCGCCGCCATCGTTTCGTCTCCAGCTATCTGTGGGAGCTCGGCCACTCCAAGCATTTCCTGGTCGGCGGCTGGCAGTTGGGCGGCATCGTTACATACCAGTCCGGCCAATCGTACACGCCGCTCAATGGGAACCCCTTCGGGAGTTGCTACGATCCCGGCGGGTTCGGACGCGTCAGCACCGCACGACCCGCCATTGGCGACCCCAACGCCGGGCTCACTTCCATTGCTTTGCTCAAGGACGCCAACTGCACGAACACCGCACTGGGCTATAAAGATGCCAACGGCGCGACGATCGCTCCCTCCGCTGCCCACTTTGTCCAGGTTCCGCTGGGCTTCCGGCCGGGACAAACGTTCACGGTTGGCAGCTCCACTTTCGTCGCCGGCAGCGCCGGGCGCAACTCGCTCGTCGGTCCCAACATTATGAACTGGGATTTCTCTCTCTTGAAAAACTTCCGCATCGGCGAAAGCAGGCGCCTCCAGTTCCGCCTGGAGATCTTCGACGTGTTGAACCACCCCAATCCCGGCAACCCCATCGGCAACGTCTTCTCCACCGACGCGCAGTTCACGCCAGCGTTTGCCTTCTCCCCGCGCAATACCGCGGCCGGCGTCACCGGCGTCATCCCGGAGAACGCCATCGATGCGTTCGATCCCGTCTCTCCGACTCTGGCCAACACCTTCGGGAGCAAGGCGTTCATGAACACCAGCAGCCGCCGCATGCAGCTCGGCCTGAAACTCTTCTTCTAGCGCGGCACAACCAAAACTCTTCCGCCCGGGGGATGCACGTCCCCCGGGCGTTTTCTTTTGTAGGACAGGCTTTCTAGCCTGTCCGCCGTGATTGCACCACGCAAGGAGCACGCCCGCTTCAGGAACTCGAACGGCGCAGTCTTCGACTCCTCGCCAATCACATTTCACGGTGTTGTCAGGGAAAAGTTAAGAAAGGAGAGACCTGCTCGGCTAGAACTGTACCTTCACCGTCACCTGTGTCGTCACCGGTTTTCCGTTCACCACCGGCGCGGAAAGCTGCCAGCCCGACTTCGCCGCGTTGATCAACAACTGGCCGATGCCCGGATCGCCGTTGTTCACCACGCCGCCGGTCAGCTTGCCGCTATCATTTACATCAAGCCTCAGTTGTACGATGCTGCCGGCCGCGGCGCGCTGCGTAATCTCGCCCGGCACAGTCGTGGATAGCCCCTTCAGCGGAGCATCGAGGTAGCGGTTGTTCACCAGTTGCCCCGCGCCGAGCGGTCCCGTCCAGCTCAAGTGCGAGAGCGCTGAGGGGAGGACTTGCACAGTTGCGCTCCTCGCTACTTCAGGGCCCGCGGGCTGTTTCTCGGGGGGCCGGCTGGCCGCTTCCAGGCGGGCCAGTTCCGCCGGAATCTTTCCGGAAACATCCCGCGCCGCTTCGCCGATCTTCCCGCTCGCACCCATATACTTTTGCAGTTCTGCCTGCAATTGTTTCAGGGCGTTGGCATCGTTCTTCCCGCCGTTGAACTGCGTTTGGAACGAGTTCGCCTTGTTCTGCTCGGCCCGGTCAATGGCGCTCACCACGTCTGACGGGTTCCCGCCCAGCCCGCGGATTTCGTCCACTTTGCCCCGCGCCGCGCCGTACTCCTCGCGCTGGATATCTTGCGCCACCCCGCTTCTCAGATCATTGATCTTTCTATCCGTAGCCGCCGCCGCTTCCGCTCCCGAGAGCGCATCCATGTTGCGGTTAATCGTCCCTTCCAGGCTCCGCGCGTCGGTCGTCAGCGGGCCGTTCATGTTGATCACTTGCTGGACCAGGCCGCGCGCCTGCTCCAGGCTTGCCTTATCTTTTTTCTGCGCCAGCGGCCGCGCCTGGGAAAGCAGTCCGTCCGCCTTTTCCAGGTCCGGGATTCTCTTCGTCAGGTAGTCCTGTGCGTCCGCGCGCCGCACCCCGCCCTGCATTTTTGCAATCTCATCAAACGCCTTCCGCGCATCGCTTACTTTTCCGCCATTGAAAGCCGTCAAGCCTTTCTGCCAGAGACCCTCTTCCTTTTTGAGCTGGGCCTGCCGCGTCGTGTCGCTCCTCAGGCTCACGATTTCTCGACTCAACGCATCAATGTCCCCGCCATGCGTACCGCCGCTGATGCCCCTGGCCTGTTTCAGTTTATCTTCCGCCGCATCGAATTTCGCCGAGCCCATCAACTTCTTCGCTTCATCCATCAGTTTTTCCTGGGCCAGGCTCGGCGAAGGCACTGACGGCCCGGGCCCCGGCTCGGGTTTCGTGATTTCGCTGCCGCCTGCGCCCGCTCCCGGCTCAGTCGCTTTCGGCCGCGTCGCCATGTACCCGCCGATCGCGACTGCAAGCACGAGCACGGCCGCGATCCCCATCACCGCCGGCTTCTTCCACACCGGCACCGCTACTTCGGCCGGCACCGGCATCGCCACGGCTGCGACGGGTGCTTCCGCGGGCTTTTCTTTCCTGGGCTTGAAGACCGGCACGGTTTCGTCGTGCGGTGAAACAGGCTTCGCCGCGGGTTTCTTTTCTTCCGCCGGTTTCGGCTTCTCCACCGCCGGCGCGGCGGGGGGAGCAGCCTTCACCTCAGGAAGAGGCGCGGGCTTTTGCTCAACAGGTTTGGCCGGCGCGGCGGGAGGCGCCACAGCGGGTGGTGGCGCGGGCTTTTGTTCTGCTGGCTTCGCCGGTGCCGCCGGCGCTGGCACAGCCTGCTCCACAGCCTTTTCCTTCTCTTTTCCTTTCTTCTTCTTTTCTTTTTCAGACGGCGGCGCAGCCGGCGGCTCGGCCACTGGCGGTTTCACCGCAGGCAGAGGAGGTGGAGGCACGGCTGCGGGAGGCTCACTGATCTGCGCTTCGGAAAACGCCTGTGCCATCTGCTGCGGCGTTCCCACCATGGTCTTGTCCGACGGCAGAGGCGCCGCAGGGGCTCCAGGCGCCATGGGCGCTGCTTGTACAGTTTCC
>JACOSF010000043.1 GCA_016179005.1 Acidobacteriota bacterium
CCGTTGGCGCCGAGGATGTCGCGAGCCTTGCGGGCGGTTTCCAGACCGACCCAGACGTTGTTCATTTTGAGCATGGAGATGTGGTAGTGCTCGGCGCGGCCGGCATCTTTCAGGCGGCCGACCTGAAGGGCGAGGAGCTGGCCCTTGGTGATTTCGGTAATCATCCAGGCGAGTTTTTCCTGCACGAGTTGGTGGGAGGCGATGGGCTTGTTGTTGAATTGCGTGCGAGTCTTCGCGTATTGCAGCGCGGTGTAATAGCAGGCCATCGCCGCACCGAGGCCGCCCCAGCCGATGCCATAGCGCGCTTGGTTCAAGCACATGAGAGGAGACTTGAGGCCGCTAGAATCGGGCAGAAGATTTTCTGCGGGGATTTCGCAGTCGGTCATGGAAAGGCCGGACGTGACCGAGGCGCGGAGCGACCATTTGCCGTGAATATCGTAGGCCTTGAAGCCGGGCGTGCCCTTTTCGA
The DNA here is from genome assembly GCA_016179005.1 of Acidobacteriota bacterium. Lineage (GTDB taxonomy): Bacteria > Acidobacteriota > Terriglobia > Acidiferrales > UBA7541 > JACQDE01. The sequence goes on from JACOSF010000043.1 coordinate 470, forward strand.
TGAGAAAACCGCGAACTTTGTCGTTCTCTTCCGTCTTGGCCCAAACGACGGAAACGTCAGCCACGGTGCCGTTGGTGATCCAGAGTTTTTCGCCGTTGAGAATGTAGCGGCCGCCCTTCTTGACGGCCCGTGTGGTCATACCGCCGGGGTTGGAGCCGAACTGCGGCTCCGTGAGGCCGAAGCAGCCGATGGCCTTGCCCGACTGCAACAGCGGGAGCCACTTGTTTTTCTGGGCGTCGCTTCCGAAGGTGTAGATCGGATACATGACGAGAGCGCTCTGCACGGAAACGAAACTGCGCAAGCCGGAATCGCCGCGCTCCAACTCCTGCATCACGAGGCCGTAGGCGACGTTGGACATTTCCGCGCAGCCGTAGCCCTTCAGGTTGGCGCCGAAGAAGCCGAGGTCGGCCATGAGAGGAATCAACTGCACAGGCATGGTGGCTTCGCGGTTGTGCTTTTCGATGATGGGGAGCACTTCGTCGTCCACAAATTGACGGGCGGTCTGCCGGGCGAGTTTTTCTTCGTCGTTGAGCAGGGAATCAAATTCGATAAAGTCCACACCGGGAAAGGGGAGCATTGGCACTCCTTCGTCTACGGGCGCATCTACTGAGTTCCCGCGCGGTGCGGGGGGCATCTCGGCTGGAATAGGCCGGCGCGGGCGGCCAAACGCCAAGGGCTGCCACGCGGAAGACTCGCCGCGACAGGCCGTTGAGCGAATCATTCTAACAAGCGCGCGGAAGGCCAGCAAGAGTCGTTGACGGAATCGAGCGCGTTTGCTATAAATCTTAGCTTTGTATTGTGCCCGGCGAAGCGAATAGTGCGGCAGATGAACGCTGCCGCGACGGATTTGGCCTTCCGGCTGACGGCGAAGCAGATCCCATAAACGAACAGTGGAACTTCTAAAACAACTCGGCGAGTTTTTCCTTCAGTCCGTGCCCACGCTCATACTCGTTTTTCTTTTCTACTGGTTTCTAAAAGCGAATCTGTTTCAGCCGCTGACCAAGGTGATGGCGGAGCGAAGCGCGCAAATCGAAGGCGCGCGGCGAGAATCGGACGCCAGCCAGGCGGCAGCCCAGGAGAAAGTCCGCGCCTACCAGGAAGCGCAAAAGAAGGCGCGCGCGGAAGTGTACGCGGAGCAGGAAGCTGCGCGCCGTGTGGTGCTGGAAGAGCGGGCGATGCTGGTGCGCAAAACGCGCGACCATGTCCACGAGAAAATCCGCTCTGCCAAGGAGGTCATCGCCAGAGATTTTGCGACGGCGCGCGCGCAACTCGAGAAAGAGAGCCAGGCGCTGGGCGCGGAAATCGTGCGGACGATTCTGGAGCGGCGTCCTCCTGCATCGCCGGCCGCGAAGGGCGTGCAATGAGATTCCGCAGGCTGATGCTCTCCATTTTCATGATTGCCCTGCTGAGCCTGATGGCGGCACCCGCCTTCGCTAGCGAGGCAGGTGGCGACGACCCTGTCAATTCAAATCTCGGCTGGGCTTTTCGCGTCGTTAATTTCCTCATCGTCGCCTGCGGTGTCTGGTACGTGTTCGCCAAGAAACTGCCGAACATATTTCGTGAACGAGCGGAGGGAATCTCCGCTTCGATTTCGGATGCTGCGCAAGCCAAGCAGGAAGCCGAGCGACTGCTGCGCGAGGCGGAAGAGAAAACTGCACGGCTGGAGCAGGAAGTGGCGGGAATGCGCGCGAACGCGCAGCGCGACGCCGCCGCGGAGGCAGAACGCATTCGTACTACGGCGCGGGAAGAAGCCGCCAAAATTGAGCGCGCCGCCGCAATGGAAATCCAGGCTGCGGAGCGCGCCGCACGGATGGAACTGAAGGCGCTGGCGGCACAACTTGCCGTGGAGCGCGCCGAAGTGGAATTGCGCGGGAAGATGACGCCCGCTACGGAAGCAGCGCTCTTCCGCGCGTTTGTGAGCGACCTGGGAAGGAGCGCGAATTGAAAGCCATCGCGCATCGTTACGCTCGGGCCCTGGCGGACGTGGTGATCCAACACGGCACCGCGGATGGCGTGAAGGCAGAGCTTGCCGCCTTCGCGCAAATGGTGAACGAATCCGCGGACCTTCGAAATTTCCTGGCGAACCCGTCCGTGGCGCGGCTGCAGAAGCAGGCCGTGGTGGAAAAACTAATTGAGCGGCTCAAGGGAAGCAAGACGCTGCGCAATCTACTTTTGGTGCTTGTGGACAACCGGCGGGCGACGCTGCTGAGCGAAATCAGCGAGGCGTTTGAGGCGGAACTGCGCGCGCGGCTGGGCGTGGCCAAAGCGGAAGTGACTTCGGCGCGCGATCTGAGCGGCGAGGAACGGATGGAGTTGACGCGGACGCTTGAGCGGCTAACCGGAAAGCGCGTGGAAGCGAGCTATTCGTTGAACCCGGGACTAATTGCCGGGGCGCAGGTGCGCATTGGCTCGACGGTGTATGACGGGTCGGTGCGGGAACAACTGAACCGGATGCGCAGCCGGCTGGCGGCGGAATAGGAGCAGGGATGGCAACGATCAAAGCAGACGAAATTACAAAGATCATCCGCGAGCAGATCGAGAATTACGAGCAATCGGTCACGGTGGACGAGGTCGGCTCAGTGATCTCGGTGGGCGACGGCATCGCGCGCATCCATGGTCTGGAAAAAGTGATGGCCGGGGAGATGCTGGTCTTTCCGCACAACGTGCTGGGAATCGCACTGAACCTCGAAGAAGACCAAGTGGGAGCGGTCCTGCTGGGCGAGTACTCGGAGATCGAAGAAGGCGACGTGGTCAAGCGGACGAATACGATCATGTCCGTGCCGGTAGGCGAGGCGCTGATCGGCCGCGTGTTGAACCCGATGGGGCAGCCGCTGGACGACAAAGGGCCGATCGTCACCGAGCAGCGCAATGCGCTGGAACGGCTGGCGCCGGGCGTGGTGGAACGCCAACCAGTGCGTGAACCTCTGCAGACGGGCTTGAAAGCCATCGATTCGATGATCCCGATCGGGCGCGGACAGCGCGAGCTGATTATCGGCGACCGGCAGACGGGCAAGACGGCCATCATCTTGGACACGATCATCAACCAGCGGGGCCAGGACATGATTTGCATTTATTGCGCCATCGGGCAAAAGCGCTCGACGATCGCGCAGGTGATCAAGATCCTGACGGACGCCGGAGCGATGGACTACACGATCGTGGTAGCGGCCTCGGCCAGCGAGTCGGCGTCCATGCAGTACATCGCCCCTTACGCTGCGTGCGCCATGGGCGAATACTTCCGCGATACGAAGCGCCACGCCGTCTGCTTTTACGACGACCTCTCCAAGCACGCACAGTCCTACCGGGAGATTTCGCTGCTGCTGCGCCGGCCGCCGGGACGCGAGGCATTTCCGGGTGACGTCTTCTTCCTGCATTCGCGGTTGCTGGAGCGCGCGGCAAAACTGAACGACGCCAACGGCGGCGGGTCGCTGACGGCGTTGCCGGTAATCGAAACGCAAGCAGGCGACGTCTCCGCGTACATTCCAACGAATGTGATTTCGATTACCGACGGGCAGATTTACCTGGAGTCCGACCTGTTCAACGCCGGTATCCGCCCGGGCATGAACGTGGGCATCTCCGTGAGCCGCGTGGGCGGCAACGCGCAAATCAAGGCGATGCGGCAGGTAGCGGGCCCCTTGCGGCTGGAGCTGGCGCAGTACCGGGCGCTGGCGGCGTTCGCGCAATTTGGCTCGGAGCTCGACAAGGCAACGCAGGCGCAACTGGCGCGCGGCGAGCGGCTGACGGAAGTGATGAAACAGGATCAGTTCGTGCCGCTATCCGTGGAAAAGCAGGTCCTGATCATCTTCGCGGGCACGAACGGTTACCTGGACCCCGTGGCGGTGGCCGACTGCTGCCGGTACGAGAACGAACTTTTCGGTTTCGTGGACACGAATTACGGCAACCTGATGAAAGAGCTCCGCGAAAAGAAACAGATTGATGACGGGATCCGCGGGCAGATTACGCGGGCGCTAGACGAATTCAAGGAGCGATTTTCGGCCAGCTGACCTAACGACCAATGCCCACCCTGATTGATTTCCGACGACGAATTCGCAGCGTGAAGAACACGCAGCAGATCACGCGGGCGATGAAGTTTGTTGCGGCGGCCAAGCTGCGGCGCGCGCAGGAATCCGTGTTTGCAGCGCGGCCGTACGCACGGGAAATCCGGCAGGTGCTGCAGTCGGCGATCTCGCGGATTGAAAACCCGCAACATCCTCTGCTGGCCCGGCGGCCGGAGGAACGCATCCTGGTGTTGATGGTGAGCGGGGACAAGGGGCTATGCGGGGCGTTCAACACGAACGTCATCCGCAAGGGGATCGAATTCAGCGGGGCTCACTCCGGGCAGACGCTTGAGGTAATCGCTGCGGGTAAAAAGGGTCGGGACGCGCTGCGCAAGCGAAAGTTCAACCTGGTGGCGGAGTACCTGAACTTCTCCGCCCGGGTAGAATTCTCGAAGGCCAAGGAAATCAGCGGGAAAGTGATTGCTGCGTACAGCGCGGGAGAAACTGACGCGGTTTACGCGATCTACAACGAGTTCAAGAGCGTGCTGGCGCAACACCTTATCCTGGAGAAGCTGCTCCCCATCGAACAGTCCGACTTGAAAAACACCGGGACAACGACGCTGGTTGATTACATTTATGAGCAGCCGGAAGCGGAGATCTTGAACTTGTTGTTGCCACGGCACGTGGAAGCGCAGGTCTTCCGCGTCCTGCTGGAGTCCGCGGCGGCGGAGCACGCGGCGCGCATGACGGCGATGGATGCGGCGACAAACAACGCGGCTGAACTAATTGAAAGCATCACGCTGCACATGAACAAGGTGCGCCAAGCATCGATCACCAGAGAGATTATTGAGATCGTAAGCGGAGCGGCATCGACGGCGTGAGTGTTGCGCCCGAGAAAGATATTAAAGTCACGGGCAGCAAGGAGAGGGCCATGGCCCAGGAAAAGATCAACACCGGACAAGTCGTGCAAGTCATCGGGCCGGTGGTGGACGTGCAATTTGAAGAAGGCAGCCTGCCACCAATTTACAGCGCGGTGCGGATTACGAGCGAAGGGTTCAAGATGGCGGAGCCATTGGACCTCGTCACTGAAGTGCAGCAGCACTTGGGTGAGGGCCGCGTGCGGTGCGTTTCGATGAAGCCGACCGAGGGCGTGGTGCGTGGAATGAAGGCCATCGACCTGGGCGGGCCGATCACTGTTCCGGTGGGCCGAGCGACGCTGGGGCGCGTGATGAGCGTGCTGGGCGAGCCGGTGGACAAACTGGGGCCACTGAAAAGCGAGAAGCGATACCCGATTCACCGCCAGGCGCCGTCCCTGGAAGACCAGTCCACGACGCTGGAAATGTTCGAGACCGGCATCAAGGTGCTGGACCTGATCGAGCCGTACTTGAAAGGCGGAAAGATCGGGCTCTTCGGCGGCGCGGGCGTAGGCAAGACCGTCGTCATCATGGAGCTCATTAACAACGTCGCGATGAAGCATGGCGGCGTTTCCGTGTTCGCGGGCGTGGGCGAAAGGACGCGCGAAGGCAACGATTTGTGGCTGGAGTTCCAGGAGTCGGGCGTCATTGATCTGAAGAATCCAGAGAAATCCCGCGCGGCGCTGATCTATGGCCAGATGACGGAGCCACCCGGCGCGCGCCTTCGCGTGGGATTGACCGGACTGACCGTGGCGGAATACTTCCGCGACGAAGAAGGGCTGGATGTGCTGCTCTTCATCGATAACATTTTCCGGTTCGTGCAGGCGGGTTCGGAAGTTTCAGCGCTGCTGGGCCGCATGCCTTCGGCGGTCGGATACCAGCCGAACCTGAACACGGAAATCGGCGAACTGCAGGAGCGCATCACTTCCACCAAGCGAGGATCGATCACGTCGGTGCAGGCGATCTACGTGCCCGCGGACGACTACACGGACCCCGCGCCGGCGGCCACGTTTACG
>JACOSF010000044.1 GCA_016179005.1 Acidobacteriota bacterium
ACCGGCCGGCGTTTTGATTTCGCCATGCCCATTGCTAGTCAGCTCGAGTGTCCGCTCACGCTCATCGTCAACAACGGTGCGCTCATTAAATCCCAGGACGGCACGACGCACCTGCGCCATCTGCTCCCGCGCGAAACCGCTCGCCGCGTCTTGCAGGCCACGCTTCCCTTCCGCGACGGCGCCGCTGTCGTATTCGACCGCCCGCGCGCCAACCAGGTCATCTGGGAAGTCCTCGACTGGGACGACCCGCCGCGCCGCGCGTATCTCCAGCGCAACATCGACTTCATCGCGCAAGTTTCTCCGCTCGAAGATTGCCTCTCTGAAGATCCGATCCAGGTGATGTTCACCGGCCCGGTGGACCGCTTGCGCCAGCTCGACGCGCAACTCCGCGTCTGGCCCGACCCCGGCGCCTTCGCTCTGGCTTTCACCGAATACGAGAGCCGCAACTTTGCTCTCGTGGACGTCATCAACGCCGTTTGCTCCAAGGGCGCCGCGCTCGAGGAATGGGCTCGCGTTCGCGGCTTCGTGCGCGATGATGTTATGGCCATCGGTGACAATCACAACGACCGCGAAATGCTCGAATTCGCCGGTGTACCCATCGTCATGGGCAATAGCGTTCCGGGCTTGCTCCAGAATGGCTGGCACGTTACCCTTTCCAACGACGAAAGCGGCGTCGCCGCCGCCATCGAGCAGTTCGCGCTCGAGCGCAAATGATGGAAACGCGTCGCACATTGCGGACGGCTGCTCCCCTGACCCTCCTCGCACTTGCGGCTGCGCTTTCTTCCGCAACGCCGGCGCTCGCCGAGACCGCCGTCCTCCGCAATGGACAGCGCCTTCAGATCACCGGCTACGAACGCGATGGCGAACTCATCCACCTCCACGTTGTCGGAGGCCGTGTCGCCCTCCGCGCCAAAGACGTCGTTTCCATCGAGCCGGAGGAATATTTCCCCGTCCGCGCCGCTGAAGCCCCCGCCGACACGCCATATGCACAACTCATCCACGCAGCCGCGCAGAAGCACGGCGTGGACGAGGAACTTATTTCCAGCGTTATCACTGCTGAGTCCGCATTCAATCCCCGCGCCGTTTCCCGCAAGCAAGCCCGTGGCCTGATGCAGCTCATGCCCGCCACCGCTGCGCGTCTCGACGTGGCCGACGCCTTCGATCCCGCCCAGAACGTGGACGCCGGCACGCGCTACCTGAAATTGTTATTGGAAAAGTACGGGCAGGACCTCACCCTCGCCCTTGCCGCCTACAACGCCGGCCCCGACCGCGTCGCACAGTACGGCGGTGTTCCGCCCTTCTCCGAAACGCGCGCCTACGTCCGCCGCGTCCTCGCGGAATACTCTCAACGCAAAAAGAAATGACTTGAGGAGGTTTCTACAGGCAGGATTCCAACTCGTCGGAGGAGTTTCTCGACTTCCTCGCTTGTTTACTTCCTTACCCCCGATTTCCTGACTTCCGTATTTTCACTGCCGCGGCCTCGTCGTTCCCGGCGGTGGCGCCTTGCCCGGCGGCACGACCGGTCGCGACCCCGCTGGTCCGATCATCATTCCATCCGCCGCGGGGTCCCAGATGAACTCCCACTCCCTGTAATTCGACGCGCCCTTGTACACCCGAATCGATTTCTGCTCTATCTTACTGGCCACGCCGATAATGTTTCCCCCGAACACTTTTCCCTCCGGCCCCGGAGCCTTGGCTACGCTCGGCGGCGGCGTAGGCGGCGCATCCGGCGGGCGCTGGCCGCTCCCCGGTCCTGTCGGCTGGCCTGTCGTGCTTGCGACTCCTGGCGCAGCGGCACCCGGCCGCCCGAAAGTGTTCGTGGACTTCACGCTGCCGATTAGTTCGCCGTTCGGCCCTACATAAATCAACCGCCAGCTTCCGTCCTTGCGGTTCATCGGTTCGGCGTACGCTTTGCGCAAAAACCGGATCTGCCCCTTCGGCTCGGTCAGTTCTTCAAACGACTGCGGGAATCGCCCGTATTTGCGGTAATAGAGCCGCACCGCGCGCGCGTATTGTTCCCCGCGCCAAATCATCTCCTCTTCCTTCACCCGCCGGCCTTCGGTGAGGATGCTGGGCACCGCCGCTGCCGTCGCGATCACCATCAGCGCCGCCAGAAAACACACCACCAGCAGCGCATATCCCTGCTCCGGTGTCCGTCTGGTCTTGTCATTCCGCGCGCAGCGAGGAATCTGCTTTTCTTTTGAATTTCGCGAAGATGTCGGACCTCTCTGCGTGACCATGCTCTTACGTCCCCGGCTGCTCCAGTGGCAGCGTGGCGCGCTTCCCGGACTGAATCTCCTCGAAATCCGCCGTAGCATTCCCGATGCGCAGCAGCCGGAAGCGGTTCTGCAGCATCTCGCCCTCGCTCAAGATGAACACATCCTCGCCATCGGTGAAGAACGCGCGTTTCCTTCCCGAAGTCGGGTCTGTCGCGTAGCCAAAGAATTTGACCGGCAGCGTCAGCGGCGCCTCCGGTGGGGGCGGTAGCTTTGACGGATCGATCTTGGGAATCGGTGGCGCGGGTGGTGGCGGCATGTACGCCGTGAAGATGCTGCGCCGCGACCCGTTGTATTCCAGCTTGCGGATGCGCTCCAGCTTGTCGATGCGCAGCGATGGATTTTCCACGCTCAGCGGCTCGAACTTTTCGCTCACGCCGAACACGCCTGCCAGCGCCGGCGACTGATTCCAGTTGTATAGCGTCACTCCCGCCAGCAGCACTAGCAGCGCGCCCAGAAGGTAGAATTGGATTTTCTGC
>JACOSF010000069.1 GCA_016179005.1 Acidobacteriota bacterium
GCCGCCGGCGGGCACGTTGATGGTTTGCGACGTGCCGGGCGTGACGGTCACGGCCGCGCCGAAAGGATTTGAAAAGAAGACGTTCACCGAGCCCGCGAAGTTGTTGATGGAGGTAACCGTGACGGTGACGGTGCTCTGCGTGGTTCCGTCCGGCGGAAGCACCATCGGCGTAATCTGCGTGTTATTCGGCGCCACGCTCAAGCTGAACGCGCCGTTGATGACCAGCGTCCATGTAGTGGTCGCGCTGACGCCGCCGGAAACGCCGCTGACGAGGATGGGATAGCTGCCGGGCTGGGCCACGGCAGGGTTCACGGTGACGCTGTAGAAGACGTTGGAGCCGCTCAAGCCCGGGGTAAAGACAAAGGTGCTGGGCGAAATCGTGACGCCGGGTGGCGGGGTGCCCATGGAGATGTTGATGGGCTGGTTGAAGGTCTGCACGGAAGAGACGAACACGTTGAAGCTGGTGTTCAGAATGGAAGTACCGCTCAGTGTGACGGTATTGGATGAAGGGGAGCTGAAGAGGGTGAAGGGCAACGAGCCGGCGGTACCCAGATTGAGCACGATGGTGCTGGTCTGCACGGGAACGCCGGCGGCGGTGCCGGTGACGGTGACGTTGGCCACACCGAAATTGGCGAAGTTGTTGCCCGTCGGGGCAAAGGTGAACGTGAAGGGCTGCGTGCTGCCGGGCAAGACGTTGGCGGTCGTCGGGGAAACCGTGACGCCGGCGGGCAGCGGGCCGAAGGTGAGCGTGATGGGAGTGTTGAACCCGGAAACGCTGGACTGCGCGGTGATGCCGATCACCACGCTGGAATTGGCCAGCAAAGTGAGCGGCGCGTTGGGATTGGTGAATTGCGACAAGGCGAAGGGCGGCGCGCCCTGGTAGGTGAGCGGCAAGGTGATGCTCTGGGAAATTGTGCCGGAAGAGTCGGTGCCGGTAATGACCAGACTAAACGGCGTGGTGGCGTTGGGTCCCGCGGCGGGGACCGAGACGGTAAACGTGACCGTCCCGAGCGAGGAAGCGGGATTGGCGGAGAAGACGACCGTGGCGGGAGTTCCGCCGACGTCTGCGGTGGCCGTCAGAGTGATGGCGCCGTTGAAGCCGCCCAGAGGTGAAAGATCGAAGGAGCCGGTGAGCACGCCGCCGACAGGAACCACCGCGCCTCCCGGCAAGAGCACGTTGGTGATCTGAAAGCCGGGGGAAGAGAACGAGCCCAGGGCCAAAATGCAGGAGCCAACGTTGACGCCACTGACCTGGTTGCCGCCCGGGCAGCTGACTTGCGCGGCGTAGTCAGTGATCTTCCAGCCTTTGTCGGCGCGCTCGAAGCGGATGGTGCTGCGCTCGGTGCCGGTGAGCTGACGCTTGCCCTGCGTGGAGTTCGGCGGAGCGGGGACGCCTGGCGGGAAGGGATTGCCGTTGGCGTCAAGGAATTCAGTGGGCTGCTCTTTCTTGGTGAACTGGAGCTCGAAGTCGGCCTGGCAGGCGGCCTGGTCCTGCTCCTCGGAAATGGTGCAGTTCACCGGGCGCTGGAACACGCGCACGGTTTCGAGCTGGCTGCGGAAGCTGTCATCAATGGCCGCCGCAAATCCGGAATAGTTTCGGAAATTTTCCTCGTCGAAATACTTGAGGAATTGGTTGGGTTGCAACGACTCATAGCCGGTGGCCAGCTCGCGAATGGTTGATGGTGAACTGCGCCTGGTTGGAAGAGAGGCGCGTATCGCCAATGTTCCACAGGAACGCGACAATGGACGTGCCCGCGGGCGTTTCCGTGGCTGAAGCGTCCATCACAAACTTGGCGCCACGCGTAGCGGTGATGATTTGGGACGGTGGCGGCTTCATGCCGCCGCTCCCCACACCGCCGGCTTTTCGAGCATTCTCCTCGCTGGTGACAATCAGCACGCCGACCTGCGGGCCTTGCGGGCGCTCTACCGTAAACGGATAGGTGCCGTGAGGAACATTCTGCGCCACGGTGATGCTCACCGGAATGCCGTTGGCCGTGGCCGGGCCGCTGATCGAAATGGAAATCCCAGCCCGCGCGAAGGACACCGCCGTGGCGCCCACCATGTTGCTTCCCACGATGCGGCCTTGGAACGTGTGGCCGGGGAAGGTGGCGCGTGGCTCCATGCGGACCACTTCGTCCACTTCGGTTTCGCCGAATGCGTTGCCGAGTTCTTCATCGGTGGCCAGGCGCTTTTCGCCCGGACGCTGGTCGGTGATGAGCGTGATGGCCTCGCCGGGGCTCAAGATGCTGGAAAAGTCGGCATAGAGGGGGTTGGGCGAGCCGACGGTAACCAATCCGCCGCCCAGCGCGATCACCGTGGTGTAAATCTGCGCCGCTTCAATGAACTCGTCGGTGCCAACCACGCCGGCGACCGCCGCCGTAGTGCG
>JACOSF010000070.1 GCA_016179005.1 Acidobacteriota bacterium
GCATCGTGCCGCCATCGCGCGAGGAGATGAAGACCTCGATCGAAGGCCTGATTTACCATTTCAAGATTTTCACCGAGGGATTCGCGCCGCCGCCTGGCGAAGTGCAAGTGGCTATCGAGTCACCGCGCGGCGAGCTGGCCGTGTACGTAGCTAGCGACGCCACAGCAAAGCCCTGGCGGGTGAAGTTTCGCACGCCCTCGTTCGTCAATCTGCAGGCCCTGCCGAAATTGTGCGAAGGGCGGCTGATCGCCGACGTGGTGGCCTGCATCGGCACGATCGACATCGTTCTGGGGGAAATCGACCGGTAAATTGTCGCGAGCCAAACCGAAACATGATTCTGCCTCCGCATCTGGAAAACAAGTTTTCCGAACTGCTGAAACGATACCCGGTCAAGCGCTCGGCGCTCGTGCCGATGCTGCTGTACGCACAGGACGAGTTTGGCCACATCAGCGACGACATGATTGCGGAGATCGCGCGCCGGCTCGACCTGAACACGCTGCAGGTCACCGAAACGCTGGTGTACTACTCGATGCTGCGGCGCGTGCCCGCGGGCAAGTGCCACGTGCAAGTGTGCACCAACGTCTCCTGCAAGGTGCGCGGAGGGGAAAGGCTCTGGGAGCACGCGCAAAAGCGGCTGGGCATCGGCCACAAGCAGACCACGCCCGACGGTGTCTTCTCGCTCGAAGAAGTCGAGTGCATTGGCGCCTGCACCGGCGCACCGGCCGTGCAGGTGAATTACGACTTCTACGAAAATCTGACGCCAGAAAAACTGGACGCCATCCTCGACCAGTTCCAAGCCGGCAGAAAACCTACGCCAGTGCCGTACATTTCCGGCTCCATCCATGAACGCCATCCGGAGGAAGTGCCGGTGATCAGCCGTCGCTTCGGCATTTCGAACTCGCGGAAGATCGAGGTCTACCGGAAACACGAGGGCTACCAGGCGCTTGAAAAAGCGCTGGAGGAGATGACCCCCGAAGGGATCATCGAGGAAGTGAAGAAATCAAACCTTCGCGGTCGCGGCGGCGCGGGCTTCCCTGCCGGGATGAAGTGGAGCTTTGTGCCCAAGGATTCGGCCAAGCCGAAATACATCATCGCCAACGGACCCGCACCAGTTGATCGAGGGCATGGTGATTGCCGGGCGCTCGGTGAACTCGCACCAGGGCTACATCTACGTGCGCGGCGAGTACCGCTACGTGCTGGACATCGTGGACCAAGCCATCCGCGAGGCGTACGAGAAGGGATTCCTCGGAAAAAACATTCTCGGCAGCGGCTTCAATTTTGATTTGTGCACGCACACCGGCGCGGGCGCGTACGAATGCGGCGAGGAATCGGCGCTGATGGAATCGCTCGAAGGCAAGCGCGGCTATCCGCGCATCCGGCCTCCCTTCCCTGCGGTAGTCGGGCTGTATGGCTGCCCGACGATCATCAACAATGTGGAGACGCTCAGCGCGGTGCCCTCGGTAATCTTGAAAGGCGCGGAGTGGTACGCCAACCTCGGCTCGGCGCGCAACGGCGGCACGCGCCTCTTCTGCATCTCCGGCCACGTGAACAAGCCCGGAATTTACGAGCTGCCCATGGGGTTCAACCTGCTGCGCATGATCGAGGTCGCTGGCGGCATGCGCGGCGGCAAGAAGCTGAAAGCGGTGGTGCCGGGCGGCAGCTCGACGCCGGCCCTGAAAGCGGAAGAGTGCGACATCGCCATGGATTTCGATGCGCTGGCCAAGGCCGGTTCGATGCTGGGCTCGGGCGGCGTGGTGGTGCTCGACGAGGACACCTGCATGGTGGATTTCGCGCGCCGCATCATGAAGTTCTACGCGCACGAATCCTGCGGCTGGTGCATCCCCTGCCGCGAAGGCACGTCGTGGATCAAGCTCATCCTCGACCGTTTCCACGCCGGTGGTGGCCGCGCCGAAGACATTCCGTTGATCGATGAGGCGGCGAAAAACATTTTCGGGCGGACGTTCTGTCCGCTCGGCGATGCGGCGGCGATGCCAATGATGGCCATCGTCAAGAAATGGCAGCATGAGTTTGAGGAGCACCTGAGCGGACGATGCCCGTTCAAGCACGCGGAAGTGCCCGTGGAGGCGTAGCGCGGGGTTTATCCCCGCGCGCGGCGGCGTAGAGCCGCCGCTACTCAAATGGCCGAACAAAAAACAGTCACGTTTACACTCAACGAGCACAAGTTGACCGTGCCCGCGGGAACCGTGGTGATCGAAGCCGCGCGGCGCGTGGGCATCGAAGTGCCCTCGTTCTGCTATTACCCCGGCCTTTCGCTGCAAGCCGCCTGCCGGATGTGTTTGGTCGAAGTGGAAAAAGCGCCGAAGCTGCAAACGGCGTGCACGCTGGTGGCAACCGAAGGCATGGTGGTGCGCTCGGACACGCCGCAGGTGCACAAGGCGCGCAAGGACATGCTGGAATTCCTGCTCACCAACCACCCGCTGGATTGCCCGGTGTGCGACAAGGGCGGCGAATGCGAACTTCAGGACATGACCTTTCGCTACGGCCTGGACAAGAGCCGCTTTGTGGAGGAGAAGCTGCACTCGCCGGAGCAGCAATGGTCGCCGGTGGTTTACTACGACGCGCCGCGGTGCATCCTGTGCTTCCGGTGCGTGCGCGTATGCGACGAAGGTATGGGCGTGAAGGCGCTCGGCGTGGGCCAGCGCGGCGTGCTGTCCGTGATCATCCCCAACCGCGAGGACCATCTGGAGTGTGAAGAGTGCGGGATGTGCATCGACATCTGTCCGGTAGGCGCGCTGACCAGCGGCACGTACCGCTACAAAACGCGGCCGTGGGAGATGACCTACGTGCCCACCGTCTGCGCGCACTGCTCGAACGGGTGCAAGACGACGCTGAGCATTCGCAATAACGAAATCATGCGCAGCAACAACCGCGATCTCTCCGGCATCAACAAAGATTTTCTGTGCGTGAAGGGACGATACGGCTTCGATTTCGTTCATCACAAAGATCGGCTGAAGTTGCCGCTGGTCCGGCGGAATGGCGCGCTTGCGCCATCAAGCTGGGAAGACGCGCTGGCGGAAGTTGCGGCGCGGCTCAAAGCGGTGCGCGATGCGCACGGGCCGGACGCCATCGGCTTCATCGGCTCGAACCGCACGACCAACGAGGAGAATTATCTACTGGGCCGGCTGGCGCGCGCCACGGTCGGCACAAACAACCTGGACCATCACCGCACCGCGGACTATGGTGCGCTGGTGCAGGCTCTGGGTGAAAACGCGGGCGCTGCGCAGGCCGGTATGGAGCAGTTGGGCACGGCAAAAGCGATCCTGCTGATTGGTAACGACCCCACGGACCAAAACCCGCTGGTGGCCTGGCAAATCCGCTCCGCCATTCGGCTGCACGGCGCGCGGTTATACGTGGTCAACGCGGAAGAAATCAAACTGCGGCGCCAAGCGGCACAAAACGTGCGCATCGCGGCGGGCGCGGAGGCGTTGATCGCGCAGTGGCTGGCCACGCGCGAGGGTGACCTCGAGCTGGATACCAGTTTTGCGATGATGGAGCTGCGCGGCGCGCTCGAAAAAGAGCACGACGTGGTGATCGTCTTCGGCGCAGAACTGCGCGGCGCGGCCATCGGGCATCTGGTCAAATTCGGCGCTTCCCTGCCCGGTCAGACGCGCTTCATGGCGCTGGGCGACTATGCAAACTCGCGCGGCGCGGCCGACATGGGCGTGCTGCCCGACCGGCTGCCGGGCTACGCGTGGCTGAGCGACGCCGCCGCGCGCGACGCTTTCGGCAAGCTCTGGGGTGCGTCTCTCGCCGAAAAGCCCGGGATGGATGCGAGACAGATGCTCGACGCCGCCGCGAAGGGCGCGCTGAAGGCGCTTTACGTCATCGGGGCGAATCCATTCAAAACTTTCGGCACAGGCGCGCGGCCTGCGGGACTTGACCTGCTGGTCGCGCAGGAAATGTTTCTGACCGAGACATCGCAGCACGCGGACGTCGTCCTGCCCGCGGCGTGCGCGTACGAAAAAAACGGCACGGTAACCAACACCGCCGGCGAAGTGCAGTTGTTGCGCAAGGCCATGGAAACGATGGGCACGCGCACCGACTTCGATATTCTGCGCATCGTGTCGCATCAACTGGCCCGGGCCGGCATGGGCAAAGCGATTCCCCTGCGCACGCCGGAGGCGGCTCTGGACGAAATCCGCAGCAGCGTGCGAGGATACGGCGTTTCGCTGCCCGGCCTGCTTTCCGGCGGGGCCGAACGCACCGCGCCCGTGGTGCCGGCCAACGGCCACAAGCTGAGCGACGTTCCGGCGGAAAGTATTTTCTCCGCGCAGGACACCTTGTTTACCAGCGGCACTCTCAGCCGCTATTGCACCATGATCAATTCTGTGCCTGAAGCGAAGAGCGAATCGTGAGCGACTTCCTCGCCCAGCATCCGGTGTTGGTCGTTTCCGTCATCAAAGTCATCGTGCTGATGGCCCTGATGATGACCGCCCTCGCGTACCTCTCCTGGTTTGAGCGCAAAGTGGTGGCGCGCATCCAGTCGCGCTGGGGACCCTACCGCGTGGGCCCGCACGGTCTGCTGCAGCCGCTGGCGGACGGCCTGAAGTTTCTGTTCAAGGAGGACCCCACGCCGGGCGGCGTGGACAGGCTCATCTATTTTCTCGCGCCGTTTTTGGCGATGTCGCTGGCACTGTGCTCGATCGCGGTGATTCCATTCGGGCCAGCGCAATTCGAGATTTTCGGGCACGCCACCGGGCTGCAGATCGCCGACCTGAACATTGGGCTGCTCTTCCTGTTCGCGATTACATCGCTGGGCGTTTACGGCGTGGCCCTGGGGGGCTGGGCGTCCAACAGCAAGTACCCGCTGCTCGGCGCGCTGCGCAGCTCGGCGCAGATGGTCAGCTACGAGCTGTCCATGACCATGTCCGTCGTCGGGGTGGTTCTGATGGCGGGCACATTCAACTTGCGCGAGATCATCACGCAGCAACAAGGCTCTTCGTTTGGATTCATCCCTCGCTGGAATCTGCTCGCGCCGCCCTTCCCGCAGATGCTGGGCTTCTTCATCTATTTCGTTTCTGCAATCGCGGAGACAAACCGCGTGCCCTTCGACCTGCCCGAAGCCGAGACCGAACTGGTGGCTGGCTTTCACACCGAATACGCCAGCTTCAAGTTCGCGATGTTCTTTATGGCGGAGTACGCGAACATGATTACGGTCTCCTGCCTGGCCACGCTGCTCTTCTTCGGCGGGTGGCTCTCCCCGTTTTCCTCGAGCGGTGTGATGGCCTGGACGCTCTACATTCCTGCGGCGGCCTTTGCCGCGTGCGCGATGATGCTGTTTGTTGACGGCTTGCGTTACTCGACCAAATTCGGCCGGGTCGTGCTGCCGATTCTTTCGCTCGCTGTCGCGGGGCTCGCCGCGGTGTGCGCGATGCCGGGCGCCGTGGAGTTTGTGCAGGGGCCGTTCTGGTTTCTGCTGAAAGTGTTTCTGTTTTTGTTTTTCTACGTGTGGCTGCGCGGCACGCTGCCGCGCTTCCGGTACGATCAGTTGATGGCCTTCGGCTGGAAGCTGCTGCTGCCGCTCTCGCTGGCCAACGTGGTGCTGACGAGCTGGATTGTGCTGGTGAGCAGACGATGAGCGCGCAGATCATCGTGTTCTTCATCCTCGCAGCCGTGGCCGTGCTCGGCGCGGTGAGCCTGATTGTGCAACGGCATCCCATCCGTAGCGCGCTCTCACTGATTGTGGTGATGGTGGCGCTGGCGGGCCTGTACCTGTTGCAGGGTGCGGAGTGTTGCAAGGTGCGGAGTTGGTGGCGGCGGTCCAGATCATCGTCTACGCCGGCGCGATCATGGTGCTCTTTGTATTTGTGATCATGCTGCTCAACGCGGGCGAAGAAGAACGCACCAACCTGAGCCGCATGGCGCGCTACGCCGGGCTTCCTCTCGGATTTTTCCTGATGCTGCAGCTCGCCTGGTGGGT
>JACOSF010000071.1 GCA_016179005.1 Acidobacteriota bacterium
AGGCGCTGCTGCTGCATCCAGTTATTGCGGTTCTGCCAGCGGGCCCAGGAGAACTCGTCCGCGCCATATTGCTTTTCTTGAAATAGCATCTCGAAATAAGTGGCAAAGCCCTCGTTCAGCCACACGTGGCCCCAGTCCTTGCAGGTCACCAGGTCGCCGAACCACTGATGCGCGGTTTCGTGCGCGTTCAGACCGTCTGTGTTCTGCAGGCTTTCCCAGGCCAGCGTGGGGTGCACGAGCGCTTGCGCCGTGTTCGTGGTGGCGCTGGTGTTTTCCATGCCCCCGGCAACGAAATCATCCACGAAGGAGATCGAATACTTGTCCCATGGATAGATCACGCCGAGCGCATCGGAGAAGAAGTCGAGAATCTGCTTGACGTGGTTGTTGCTCGGTGCGATGCGCTCCCCGCGTCCCTTTGGCGCGTAGAAGAGCAGGGGCTTTCCGCGCCAGACTTCTTTGCTCTCGTCGTACTCCCCGGCGACGATGGAAAACAGGTAGGTCGAGTGCGGCTGCGACTGGTTCCACGTCCACGTTTTCATGCCGCCGCTCGCGTCCTTTACGCTCGCCAGCCGGCCGTTGGAAACGGTGATCCACTTCGCGGGCACGGTGAGGATCATCTCCGTGGCGGTCTGGTCGTTCGGGTAGTCGTAGATGGGGACGTAGTAGCGTGTGTCTTCGGCTTCGCCCTGCGTCCAGACCTGCGTGGGGCGGTCAGGATAATTCTTGTCGGGCAAGATGAAGTAGAGACCTTTCTTCGGGCGGCCCTCATAGTGGATGACGACGACGTACTTTTCGCCCGCCGCGGAGGGTTTGGCGAGTGTCACGCGGAGCTTGGCCGGCGTGGTCTCGAACTTGGCGGTCTTTCCGCCGACGGTCACGCTCTGAATGGTGAGGTCCACGGAATCGAATTCAAACGCGGTGAGTCCGCCGCGCAAGGCGGCCAGCGTGTGCGTCACTTCGCCGATCACTTTTTTCTGTTCGAGGTCGAAGCGCAGAGCCATGCGCGCGTTCTGCAGGTCGTATTCGCGCGTACGCCCGTAGGGCTCGTCGGCACGCGCTGGCAGGCACACCGCCAGCGCGAGTACGACAACGATGGCCGCGATGCGATAAGCGCGCCGCATCGAAAAATCACTATCCAAGAAGATCCTTTCGTTCATTCCCATCCTCCTCAAATTAAAAGCTTCGCGCTTTGTAGCGGGGGGTTTATCCCCCCGCAAGAAAACAAGCCGGGGACGTAAAGCCCCCGCTACTGCACTTCGCGCCTTGTAGCGGGGGGTTTATCCCCCCGCAAGCAAACAAGCCGGGGGCGTAAAGCCCCCGCTACATCAGGCCCTTCGCCCAGCCGCCGTCCACGGGGATGGACGCGCCGTTGATGGAGCTGGCGCGCTCCGAGGCCAAGAAGGCGACGAGCGCGGCGAACTCCTCGGGCGTGGCCACGCGCCCGATGGGAATCTGCGCAGCCCACTGCTTCAGGATGGCGTCGCGCGATCCGCCGGCGCCTTTGGCCATGTTGTCGGCCAGCTCGCCGAGCCGCTCGGTCAGCGTGTAGCCCGGACAAACGTTGTTGACGGTAATGCCGTCCGCGCCGAATTCGTTGGCCAGCGTCTTCGCCAGGCCGGTGACGCCTGCGCGGATAGAGTTGGAGAGCAGCAGGTTGTCGATGGGCTGCTTCACGGAAACAGACGTGATGGTCAGCAGGCGGCCCCAGCGGTGCTTGCGCATGCGCGGCAGCACTTCGCGCGCGAAGAACACGGCGGACATCAGTGTGAGCTCGACCGCGGCGCGCCATTCGTCCACGGAGATGTCGAGGAATCTCTTGGCGGGCGGGCCGCCGGCGTTGGTGACGCAAATATCCACGCGGCTGTAACGCCTTTCCACTTCGGCGACAAAAGCCTGCACGCCGGCGTAGTTGGTGACGTCGAGCACCTGCGCGAAAACGGCGCGGCCGGTGCGATTGCGGATGTCCGCAGCGGCCTTCTCCAAATCCGCCGCGTGGCGCGCGCAGATGGCCACCTCTGCACCTTCATTCGCCAACTCCATGGCCACCGCTTTGCCCAAGCCCTTGCTCGCCGCTGCGACGATGGCGATTTTCCCACGCAAACCGAGGTCCATTGGTGATGCTCCTTTTGCTCGCACGCGAAAATGGAAAATAGTGAATAGGAAAACCGATACTCGATACTCGCAAACTGAAAACTGAAAACTTTCTCCTCCCCCTGAATCCGAAATCCTACTTCCGCAAATACGCGTCGTTCTTCGTAATCCAGTCCTCTCGGCGGGGCGCGAAGAAGTCGATGTCCACGGTATCTTCGAGCGCCACGGCGGCGTGCGGCTCGTTCGAGGGGATGAAGAGAAGCTCGCCCGCGCCGACCACGAGTTCGCGGTCGTCGAAGATGAAGCGCAGCGCGCCGGAAACAATCCAGGAGAATTGCTCGCTGTCGTGCGAGTGGCGCGGCACAAGGGCGCCCTTGGCCAGGACAACGCGCGCCAGAGTGGAATGCTCGCCGGACATCATTTTCCGCGTGATGCTGGCGCTCAGGTTTTCGGTTTCGATCTTGTCCCAGGACGTGAATTCCATCGATGTCTCCGCGCGGGAGTCGTGCCCCGGCAAACGATTTCGACCCGCAGCATCCTCCATCGAAAGGGGCGTGCGCGTCAACCGCGGCGTGCCATTTACTGAAAGCGTTTTCTTGTTTGCGCGCGCCGCTCCGCTTGACTAAGATGCACTTGGAAACAACTGCGGGGGCTATCATGGCACTGCAACCAAACTTGAACGGCATGCCGCGCTTCGTATACGCAGTCGCGGGTCTGGCTATGATGGCCTGGGGATTTTTCTTCGCCGATCCGGGATTCTGGCATTACGCCTGGCCGATTCTCGGAGCGTCGCTGCTGATCGCTGGAATTGTCGGCTTTTGTCCGATCATGGCCATGCTGGGTCTGGGCGGCAAGAAAAACTGAAAAGTAGAAGCGCGGTGCGCACGCGCGGAAGAATTTTTGTTATGCTCTGCCCGAACATCTTGTAACGGCAAGGAGGTCGCCATGCGGCGCTGTGTCATTTTCCTTTTCGTTCTGCTCCTTCTGATTGCGCCGGTGCAGGCGCAGCAGGGCCAGATTGGAAAAATCGTCATGCTGGCGGCGGGCTCGCCGGAGGATAAGGCGCTGGCGGCGGTGACCGATACTACCGACCCGGCGAAGAAGCTCGAGCTGCTGGACAAATGGCTGGCGGAGTATGGCAAGGGCGATCTCGCCATCCTGGCCTACGAACTGTACGTCGCGCACTACGCCGCGGAAAAGAACTACGACAAAGCGTATGAGTACGGCGAAAAACTGCTCGGACTCGACCCCAACGCCGTCGACACCGCTGTGACCCTGTTCCGGCTGGCGGCGGAGAAGCCCGACACGCCTCGGATGTACTCCTATGGCGAGCGCGTGGCCGCCATCATCGAGCGGTACAAAGCGCGGCCGCCGGACGAAGGAACCAATGCCGACGATTGGACCCGGGTCAAAACGGAGCGGGTCGCCGATCTGAACAGCACCATCGGGTACGTGCACTACGCCATGTTCACCGCCGGCTATCAGGCGCAGGACCCCGCGCAGCGGGCCGCGTTACTCGAGAGATTTGCCACCGCGTATCCGAAGTCCCCGTACGCCACCAATGCACAAGTGATGGTCGCCGACGCCTACCAGCAGGCCCGCGCGCCGCAGAAAATGGTGGCCTTCGCGCAAAAAGCGCTGGCCGCCGATCCTGACAATTTCTGGATGATGGTAGTGCTGGCCGATTATTGGGCGACCAATCAGGAGCACCTCGACGCAGCGGAAGAGCATGCGAAAAAAGCGGTCGACCTGCTGGGCAAAGCCGAGAAACCGGAAGTAATGACCGACGAAGACTGGCAGAAACAGAAGTCGCTGCAACTGGGGCTGGCGTGGTCGGCGCTGGGACAGATTGACGTGCACAAAAACCGCGACGCACAGGCCGTCGAAGCGCTGAAGACGGCGAGCCCACTTTTGAAATCCTATGACTACTACTACGGACGCAATCTATTCTTTCTGGGGTGGGCACTGGCGAGGATGAAACGACTGGCTGAGGCGCGTCCTGTCCTGGCCGAAGCTGCCAGTGTCAATAGCCCGTACAAAGCGAA
Source organism: Acidobacteriota bacterium (assembly GCA_016179005.1). GTDB lineage: Bacteria > Acidobacteriota > Terriglobia > Acidiferrales > UBA7541 > JACQDE01. The sequence continues at coordinate 4,137 of JACOSF010000071.1, forward strand.
GGCCCAGGAAACGTTGGGGAAAATCGGCGGCCCGGCTGGCAAAGCGCCGGCGAAGAAGAGGCCCTAGCAACAACACTGCTGAAACGTTGTCAGACTAAGCTCCCTGCATTGCTGAATGTCGAAGCCTCCGTTAGAATGAATGCAACCGCGCGGAGAGGTGTCTGAGCGGTTGAAAGAGCTCGCCTCGAAAGCGAGTGTAGGGGGAACCCTACCGTGGGTTCGAATCCCACCCTCTCCGCCATCTCTAACGAAACCTTCTACGACTGCCTCTGCCTGTTTGAGAATATTTTCACTCTTCAACGCCGCCCTGGCCAGGTTGAGCTAGCGGCGGGCTTCAAAGAACCCGCGCAGGAGCGCAGCGCATTCGCCGGCCAGGATTCCGCTGGTCACTTCGACGCGGTGGTTGAGCATGGGGTGTTCGACCACGCGCAGGCACCAATTGACCGCGCCGACCTTGGGATCGTCGCAGCCGTACACCAGCCGCGCCACGCGCGCGTGCACCAGAGCGCCGGCGCACATCGCGCAAGGCTCCAGCGTGACGTACAGCGTTGCCCCAGCGAGCCGGTAGTTGCCCAGCGCCTTTGCGGCAGCGCGCAGCGCGACCATTTCCGCGTGGGCCGTAGGATCACCGTCAGTAATGGTGCGGTTCGCGGCGCTCGCCAGCACCTGGCCGTCGAGCACCACCACGGCGCCAACCGGAACCTCTCCGGCCTCCGCGGCACGGCGCGCCTCCTCAAGAGCCACGCGCATGAACTGTTCCTCGTTCGCGTCCATCCTGTTCAGAATAGCACGCCTAACGGAGGGCGGTTCTAAAGACGCGCTCGTCCGACCGAGTCTGGAAGTTTCCTCTTGAGTTGACAGCGCAGATTGATTAGGCTCCCCACAATTCCAGGAATCGAGCGCTGGATGTTTGTCGTTCCAGCGCGGGCCAATGGTTGCCTGTTCCCGAAGGAGGTAGCGAAATGTCCATTCCGGTCACCTGTACGTGCGGGGCGTCCTATTCGCTGAAGGATGAGTTTGCCGGCCAGGTGGTGCGCTGCCCGCAGTGCAATGCGGAATTGCAGGTGGGCGCGGCGGCGTCCGGGCCGCAGGCGGACCCGGCGTTCAACCGCGACAAATTTCTGCTGCGCCAACAGCATTTCGCCATCTCCGAAAAGTACTATGTGAACGACGAGCAGGGGAACCCCATCCTGTTCATCCAGCGGCCGGCCCGAATGGGAAGACAACTGCTGGCTGTGCTGGGTGTGATTGTGTCCATCATCGTTTGGTGGGTGCTGGTGGTGGTTGTAGCCGACGCGATCAGTTCCGAGGGCGCGAAGGGAATTGTGTTCGCGCTGGGGTTCCTGGGAATGTTTCCGGTGCTGATCGGGGTGGCCGTGGCGCTCTCGCCGCTGCGGCACGTCACGTTTTACCGCGACGACACCAAGAATGAAGCCCTGCTCGACGTCCTGCAGGACAGCAAATGGCAGATTCC
>JACOSF010000072.1 GCA_016179005.1 Acidobacteriota bacterium
CTGATTCGGATTCGCCCTGGCTGCGCGCCGCACTCATCGTGTTTGCGCTCGCGGCCGTTGCTTTGTTCGCGTGGTTGCTTTCGACCGGCCGTGCGGGGACCGGAGCGATGCGCTGGGGTTTTGCGCTGGTGCTCGCCGGCGCCGCGGGCAATTTGATTGACCGCGCCCTCTACGGCTCCGTTCTGGATTTTGTCGATGTGTACGCCGGCCCGTGGCACTGGCCCGCGTTTAACGTGGCCGATTCGGCCATCACCATCGGCGCGGCGCTGATTTTCTGGAAAATGATCTTTGGCACGCGCGCATCCGGCGGATCCTCCGCCGCATCTGAGAAGAGTTAGGAATGCATCCAGTCCTTTTCAAGATCGGCTTCTTCACGCTGCACACCTACGGCACGATGCTGGCCGCGGCCGTGCTCTTCGGGCTGTGGCTCGCGCGGCGCCATGCCTTCGAGGACGGCCTCGACGGCGACCGCGTGTGGAACCTCGGCGTCTATGGCGTGCTGTCCGGGCTGGTGGTGGCCAAGGTGTGGCTCGTGTTTGCCGAATGGGGCCGTTACGCTGCGAACCCGCGCGAGATTTTCGCGCTCTCCACGCTGCAATCCGGCGGTACGTTTTACGGCGGCGTGCTCGGCGCGCTGGTGCTCATCATTCTCTACGCGCGTTACTGGAAGCTGCCGTTCCTCCCGCTCGCCGACGCCTACGCGCCTTGCGCCGCACTCGGCGCCATGCTGGGCCGGGTGGGATGTTTTTCCGCGGGCTGCTGCTACGGCAAGCCCACCGAAGTCGCCTGGGGCGTCACCTTCTCGAGCGAGTACGCGCACGATTTGGTGGGCACGCCGCTGCACACACGCTTGCACCCCACGCAGCTCTACGATTCTTTCGCCGCGGCAGGAATTTTGCTGGCGTTGCTCCTGATGCGCCGCCGCAAAAGATTTCCGGGCCAGCTCTGGGCCCTGTTCATGATTCTCTACGGCCTGATGCGCTTCACTACGGAATTCTTCCGCGGCGACCCCGGGCGCACCGAGAACTTCGTCGGGCCGCTCTCGCTGATGCAGGTAGTTAGTGTGGCCTTGATTATTTCCGGCGTGTGGCTCTGGCGGCGCGGCGCCGCGCAGCCTGTAGCTCAGGTCCCGCCCGCGCCAGCGAAGCGCCGCGCGGTCTGACCTGACGTTATTTTGTCATCCAGAGTCCGCCGAGGCGGATGAAGGATCTCTCTTCAGTCTCTCGCCATGTCTGAAAAACGCCACTTCAACGTCTCCCCCGATGACGCCGGCCAGCGCCTCGACCGCTTTCTCACAATTCAACTTCCGGACCTGAGCCGTTCGCGCATCGCCGAGCTGATTGATGAAGGCCACGTCCGCGTCAACGGCGCGCGAGCGAAACGCGCGCATCATGTCGTCTCCGGCGAGCGCATCGACATTACGCCGCTCCCGCGACCCACGCTCGATGCCGTGCCTGAGGAGATCCCGCTCGACGTTCTCTACGAAGACGACGACCTGCTGGTGGTCAACAAGCCCGCGGGCATGACCGTGCACGCCGGGGCGGGCGCGTCGCGCGGCACGCTGGTCAATGCGCTGCTGCACCGCTTCCAGAAACTTTCCAACGTTGGCGGCCCGCTGCGCCCGGGCATCGTGCATCGCCTCGATAAAGACACTTCCGGCGCGCTCGTCGTCGCCCGCAACGACGCCGCCCACCGCCATCTCGCCGGACAATTCCAGAAGCGCACGGTGGAAAAAACCTACATTGCCTTGGTCCACGGCCGGCTGAAGCGTGACGCCGGCACGATCGACTTGCCCGTCGCGCGCGACGCCGCCCGCCGCACGCGCATGACCACGCGCCGGCCCGCAGGACGGGCCCGCGAGGCGCGCACCGACTGGAAAGTGCTCGCGCGCCTGGAAAGTTTTACGCTCGTCCTGGTACGCATCCACACCGGCCGCACGCATCAGATCCGCGTCCATTTTTCCGCGCTGGGCCATCCTGTTGTCGGCGACACGCTCTACGGCGCGCCGCGGCAGGTGCGTGTCCCGCGCAACGCCTCCGCGCCGCCGCCGCTTGGACGCAACTTTCTCCACGCCGCGCGCATCTCTTTTGAGCACCCGCGCACGGGAAAGCGCGTAACGCTCGCGGCGCCGCTCCCTCCCGAGCTCGGACAATTCGCGCGGGAACTCTCGCGGGCCTTCGGTGTCAAAGAAGATTTACTCGCGGCGGTCGTTGACGCTGGGCAGGGGACTCTCTAGAATCAAGGTGCCGATGCGCAAACCAATTCTCGCAACGATTCTCCTGGCCGGGCTCGTGGTGCCGCTGCTCGCGCTGTCGCAGCAGCCCAAAGCCCCCGCGCCGCAGCAGAAGCCTCCGTCCAAGGCCGACGACCAGGAAATCACCACTCTCAAGTTTCCCGTGGACCTGGTCAGCGTGGTCTTCTCCGTGTTGAACCGCCGGCAAAAATTTGTTACCGACCTGGGCCAGGAAGATTTTCAGGTGGCCGAGGACAACGTTGCGCAGAAGATCACCAACTTCAGCCGCGAGACCGACCTTCCGTTGCGCATCGGTTTGCTGCTGGACACCTCCAACAGCATTCGCGACCGCCTCAAGTTCGAGCAGGAAGCTGCGGTGGACTTTCTGTACAACGTCATGCGCCGCCGCCAGGATTTCGCTTTTCTGATGTCCTTTGACAACGAGCCCTCGTTCGTTCAGGACTTCACCGACGACGTCGGCCAGTTGACCGAAGTCATCCAGAAGCAGCGCGCCGGCGGCGCCACAGCGCTCTACGACGCCATCTGGATTTCCGCGCGGCATCGCCTGGCGAACCCGCCGCTGCCCGCGGGCAAAAATCCGGCCATCCGCCGCGTGCTCGTCGTCATCAGCGACGGCGAAGACACCCTGCCCAGCGAGCACAGCCGCTCTGAAGCCATCGAAATGGCCCAGCGCGCCGACGTGTCCATCTACACCATCAGCACCAGCACCGACTGGATGTCCGTCACCGGCACCACGCCGCAGAAATATCACTTCACTGAGGGCGACAAAGTGCTCCAAACGCTTGCCGACGAAACCGGCGGCCGCGCCTTCTTCCCGTACAAGATCGAAGATCTCGGGCAGTCCTTTGCCGACATCGGCACCGAGTTGCGCAGCCAGTATTCGCTGGCCTATGTGCCCACCAATCGCGCTCCGGACGGAAAATTCCGCACCATCAAGATCCAGTCCACGCGCCCGGGCCTCAACATCCGCGCCCGCAAAGGCTACTTCGCTCCTCGCCTGCCCGCGGGCGCAAAAGCCCCCGCGCAGTAAAGATCGAAACGCGAAAATCAAAAAGCAAAAAGCAAAAAGCAAAAAGCACATTCCAACCGATGAATGGTCCAGTTTTTCGATTTGAGGCTCGAATGCCTTGAATCAGGATGAAGAATCTCTTTTGGTGGCGGAGCAACCGCGTAGAAGTTCGTCCGAAGCGCGGGGTGTAATCTAATTTCTGACTTCTGATTTCTTCCTACCTCGTCGGCGCGTAATAACCCTTGCGCGCCAGCACCTTCGTATCGCCCCGCGCGATCTTGATGTCGATCTTGCGGAATTTCCCGTCCTTCGAGTGGTTGGTGGGGTAGTAGCCCAGCACGTACTGCGTGCGCAGCTCTTCGGAAATCTGGCTGAAGGCCTCTTCGAGCTTTTTTTCGTTGTTCACAAAAATTGCGCGCCCGCCGGTCTGCTCGGCGAGTTTCCTGGCGTAGCCCTCGCCTTCGTAGCCGCCGAAGCCACGCCTGCCATAGAAGGCGTAGTCAGCGATGCCGATGATGTGGATCACGGCGTCCGTGCGCTGTGCGGTTTCCAGCGCTTCTTCGAGCGGCACCCGGCTTCCCTGGTCCATGGCGTCCGTCAGGATGATGAGCGCCTTGCGGCCCGCTTCGCCGGCCAGCTTTTCTGTGCACGTCGCGTAGATGGCGTCGTAAAACAGCGTGCCCCTAGGCGGGAGTGGGAATGGACCGGCCTGGAGCGGGCTGCCCGGCGCATTGATGCGCGCCCGTTCAATCGCGCGAACCAACGCGCTGCGCTCGCCAGTGAAATCGGAAAGCAAATTTATATCCACGTCGAAGCTGGTCACAAACGCAAGGTCGCCCTTGCGCAGCACGCGCCCCAGGAAACGGTCCGCAGCGTCCTGCTCAATGGGCAGGACCTCGCGCTGGCTGCCGCTGGTGTCGATCAACATGCCGAAGGTGAGCGGCAGGTTCACTTCGCGCGCGAACGAATCAATGGTCTGCGCCTGGCCGTCTTCAAAAATCTGAAAATCTTCCTTGGCCAGGTCGGTCAGGATGCGCTTGTTTTTGTCGCGCACCGTGGCGTAGAGGTTCACCAGGTTGACGCCGACACGGATGGTGCCTTGCGGTGTTTTCTGTTGCGGCACGGATTGCTGCGCCCGCGCGGGCCAGGGCAGCGCCGGCGCGAGCAGCGCCAACAGCAGGAGCGTGCAGAGAGCGGGCAACTTCAGTGTGTGGTTTCGCATTCGAATGTATAATCTCGAGCGTCGTGACCCATTCCTTCCGATGCGCGCGCAGCGCCCGGGGTTGCGGCCAGAGAAAGTCTAGCGTTCGCTCATGACCTTTGCACGTCAATTCGCCGCCGTCCTGCTCGCGCTGGCCCTGCCGTGGTCTGCTGCGCAGCAGCCGCCCGCGAAGCGCCCCGCACCGCCGTCGCCGCAGGACGATCCGCAGTTCCGCATCCGCACGCGCTCCGAGTTGGTGGTCGTGCCCGTCACCGTGAAGGACGCCTCCGGCGAGATGGTCCACGGCATCCTCTCCGACGAATTCCGCGTTCTCGAGGACGACGTCGAGCAGGAAATCTCCGTCTTCTCGGTGGAAGCCTTTCCGCTTTCCGCGGTGGTCCTGCTCGATAACGGCCTGCCGCCGAAAGTGGCGCAGCAGCTCGAGACCGGCGCGCCAGCCATTGCCGCAGGCTTTGCCGAATCCGACGAAGTCGCCGTCACGCTCTTCGACGCCTATCCGCAAAACCTGCTCGAGTTTACTCGCGACAATGACAAGCTCTACGATCAACTCAAGCGCGTCCAGATGAGCTCGACGTTTCCCGGACAGGGTTCCGGCCCCATGACCGCCGGCCCCAAGGTCAACCAGGTTTCGCCGGAAGCCAAAGTCCCCTCGCGCCCGGAGACCTCGCGCGCCTCGCGCGGGATGAAGCACCTGCACGACGCCGTCTACGCTGCCGCGCTGCTGCTGCGCGAGCGCGGCCGCGACCGCCGCAAGATCATCTTTGTCGTTTCCGACGGCGTGAACTCTCCGAACAACGAAATGAATTTCGACGACACGCTGAAGCTTCTGCTCTCCGCGGACATCTCCGTGTACGCCATCGGCGTCGGCCAGGCGGCGCTTAACCGCGGGGTGAACCCCCTTTCGCGCTACGCGCGGCTCACCGGCGGCGATATTTTCTACGCGGCGTCGCGCGCGGACCTGGAAAGCCTCTTCGCGCGCGTCACCGAGCAGGCCCGCAACCAGTACACCCTGGCCTACGCGCCCCGCGGCACCGACCGCTCCAAAGAATTCCATTCCATTGAAGTCAAAGTGAAGCGCGCCGGGCTTTCCCTGCACGCCCGCGACGGCTACTTCACCACCCCCACGCCGTAACCTCCGAAAATCGAAAAGTGAAAATCGAAAAACGAGCCGCTGTCGCCGACGCGCTGCGCATAATTTCTTCTTGACTTCCCGCGCGCGTGACCGTACAAAGCAGGTTGTGGAATCGAACGCGATGCAGTTTGCGCGCCTCGGTTCTTCGGGAGAATGTTTCAGGAGAAATGCGCGATGAAGAAGGCCACTAAAAAGGCCCCGAAGAAAGGGAAGAAGGGCTGAGCTTCGGGTCCTCGGCTGTTTCCGAGCGGGGTGCGGCAACGCACCCCGCTTTCGTTTTTGCGCGCGGTGGGAAGCGGACGTCACCGAGCCCTTGTTTTGGGTTGACAACTATACGCCATTGGCGTACGATTCAACTTGTAGGCTAACAGCGTACCATCGACCATATGGAATTCATCGAAGCGCCGGCCTTTAGTCGGTACGTCCCTGATTATCTGGCCGAGGATGAGTACCGGGAACTGCAGAACCAGCTTGCGGCTCATCCGGAGCTGGGCGATTTGATGCCCGGAACGGGAGGGTTCCGGAAGCTTCGCTGGAGGGATCCAAGGCGCGGTAAAGGCCGAAGAGGCGGCCTGCGGATCATCTACTACTATTTTTTGGCAGATCAGCAGATTTGGCTGATGACGGTTTACGACAAAGACGAAGCCTCGGACCTTACTTCAAAGCAAAAGAAGGTCCTCAGGAACGCCCTCGAAACGGAACTGCAAGTACGCCGAGCTGCGCAGCTTGCGAGAGGCAAGAGATTGCGGAGGACACGGTCATGAGCAAGAGAAATGTTTTTAGCGAGATGAAAGAGGGCATCACTGCAATGAAGAGCCACCGGGAAGGCAAGCTCACATTGCACAGCTACAAAGTAAAGCCGGCGCCTCTTCCAAAGCTGGACTCGAAACTCATCCGGGACACTCGAAGGAGATTGCATTGTTCGCGAGCTGTCTTCGCGCGCAAGTTGCGGATCAACGAAAGGACGCTTGAAAAATGGGAGCAGGGCCGCGCGAAGCCGAACCCGCAAGCGGTCGCATTAGTCCTTCTTGTCCGGCGTTACCCGGACATGCTGCAACGCCTCGAAAAGCTGGCAGCGGCATGATCGGAAGCAGATGAACAAATAAGCGACGCCATTCAGCCGCTTCTGTTTTCATGCGCCGGGCACACCGCCCGGTACTCGCAGTAGCGGCACACAAATCCCGGATTCGCACCAAACTCTCCCGCGCGAATATTCGCCGCCACTTCCTGCACTTTGTCTTCGGCCTTTTTCAGTTGCTTGGCGTCGCGCGCGGAGCACACCGGCAGGTTGGTCATCAAGTTGTAGAACGTCAGCCGCACCGGATCGAGCTCCAGCACGTCACGTGCAGCCAGCGCGTAGATGCTCAGTTGCAGGCTGTTCCGCGCGGCCTTTTCGTCCTTCGGCCGGCCGGTCTTGTAGTCCACGATTTCCGCTTCTCGCGGGCCCAGGCGGTTCACCTGATCCATCCGCCCGGTGACCACGACGTCGCCGTCCATCGGCAGCTCGAAAGTCTTTTCCTGCCCGAGCACGTCCTCCGGCTGCGGCAGCGCGCTCGCGTGGAAGGCGCGGAGCTGTTCGAGTCCTTCGCGCTGGTACTCTTTTTCCTGGTAGTCGTCCTCGTAGCCCGCGGAGCGCCACTCGCGCCGGAAAATGGTTTCCACTTCGTCCCACGGCAGCAGCCGCTTGTTTTCCTTCCACTCCTTCACCACGATGCGCACGGTGGTGTGCATCACGCTGCCGAAGGTGGTGGCCGCGCGCGGCCCGCCGCGCAGGCCCCACACGTTGTCGAAGAGGAATTTTTGCGGGCAGGAGTTGTAGCCCTCCACGGACGTCGCGCTCAGTTTGAGCGGCACCGCCGCCGCCGGGTGAAATGCTTCCGCCCACTGCGCGATGCGCGAGTAGGCACGCGAGTCCGGATCCGCCGCGCCGAAGAGCTGCCCCGCCTCGGCGGCGTCATGTGTTTCCGTCGGCACAGAAAACTTCGGCGCCAACTGCAGCACGTCGTTCTTCTTGATTTCCGGCACGGAGAGAAAGTCTTCCAGAAACTCCGAGCGCTTCGACCGCGCGTGGATCACCGTGGTCAGCGTGAGCC
>JACOSF010000073.1 GCA_016179005.1 Acidobacteriota bacterium
GAGCTCCAGTTTGCGTAGAGCAGCAGTGCGTCGGCCGCCAGCACCACCACCAGCGCGGCGCGCACCCACTGCTTCCACCGTTTGCTGTTCCGGCTCATCATTCGGTGGGCTCCGCTTTGCTCTTTGCCTTCCTCTTCGCCGGCTTGGCTTCCGCCGCAGGCAGTTCCGTGGCCGTATAGAACGCCACCAGCTCCAGCAGCACGCGGTCCCCTTCTTCCGCCCGCGTGGGCCGCGATTCGCTCACCACCTGGATGCGTTCGAATTCCGTGGATTTTTCCAGCGTCTCGATCAGCTTCAGCTTCCCTTCGTCCGTCTGCGCCCCGACGTTCAGCTTCACCTCCACGCGCCCGCCGGCCATGCGCGGCGAAATGCTCACCACCCGCACGCCTTCCGGCAGCATCCGCTCGAGGTCGGTGAACATCTTTGTCCACGGAAAGCTGCGCTGTTCAATCAAGGCGTTCAGAAATGCGGCCCGGTCCATGATTTTCTTGGTTTCCGGCCGCTTGAAGAACTCATCCAGGTCCTTGCGCTGCTCCCGGAAGTCCCGCATCTTCCTGTTCAGGTCGGCCATTTCATTGCGCACGTTGCGGTTCGCGTTCCAGTTTCGGAACGCGCTCGACGACAGCACCACCAACGCCAGCAGCGCTGCCGCTCCGAGCAGCGTGCTGCCCAGCACGAACCGCCGGTTGTTTACCAGCGGCGAAGTCGCCAAGTTGAGCCGTACTTTCATTTCCTTCTCGCCACTTTTTCCATATCGCCTACGCGCCGCGGTTCATCATCCAACCCACCAGCGCATCCATCTGCCGGTCCACCAGCGTCTTGGCGTCTCCGCTCAGCCGGTTTTCCACCGCGGAGGAGGCCACCAGCGCCGCCACGCTGCAGTTCATCTCCGCAGCCAGCGCCTGCCGGAATTCTTCCGTGCGCCCGCCCAACCCGGCGAGGCGTACCTGTTGCACGGTTTCCTTCCAGTTGTCCTGGTAGTAAGCCATGGCGGGATATACTTCTTCCAACAGCGCCGCGGGCTCCAGCGCATCTGCCTCCACCGGCAGTTCCGTGCACCGGTACACGCAGAGCACTTCCCCGCGCGTGATCACCGTGGTCAGTGTCCGGCTGGTCACACGAGCCAGCAGCGTCGGTCGCTCGCTGTCTAGCAGCGGCAGCGTGGCCAGCGTCGAACCCAGCACCACGCCCGGGGTCAGCCCCGCCGCCTCCACAATTTCTTCGTACTGCCGCACGATCTTTCGCCGCGCAATGCTTGCTAGCACGTCCACCCCTGTCCCGAGGCTTCGGGACGCCGGCTGCATCATATGCGACAGCACTGCTTCTTCCAGGTCGAACGGTACGCTCTTTTTCAGCCGCCAGCGCAGCAGCGGTTCCGCTTCGTCCGCGCGCTTGGGGAACGTGTCGAAGTGCAGGATAAAGACGCGCACCACCTGGTCCGGCAGCAGCAGCGCCACTTCCTTGCCTCGCCCGTGCATTTTGTTCAGCGCGCGCGCCAGCGCCCCGCGCACCGCTTCGGCGTCCACAATGTTCAGCTCCAGCGGTGACACCGCAAGGGCCCCTGCGCTCAGCGGTTCGAGCGCGAAGCCGTCCAGCCCCAGCCGCCCGCCCGTCCATGCCGCCACGGCCACGTGCCCTGCCGCAATCTCGCAGGCCATCGCCGGATGCGGCATCGCATCCAGCCATCCCAGCAATCCGCCCGACGTCGTCGCGCTACTCAATGAAGGTCACCTTGTTGATCTCGCGCAGCGTGGTGATCCCAGCGCGCACTTTCGCCACCCCCGAGTCCCGCAGGAAAGTCATGCCCTCTTCGCGCGCCGCGCGCTTGATTTCCGAAGTCGGCCGCCGGTTCACAATCATTTCGCGGATGTGATCGGAAAGGTCCAGCAGCTCGTGGATCGCCGTGCGCCCCCGGAACCCGCTCCCGGAACACTCCAAGCAGCCGGCGCCTTCGGCAAACTTAACCTCCGCCCATTCCCTCGGCGGAAGCCCGGCTTCTTCCAGAACCGCCGCGGGATAGTTCACCCACTTCTTACAGTTTTCGCAGATGATGCGCACGAGCCGCTGCGCCAGGATGCAGTTCAGCGCGGACACAAAGTTGTACGGCTCCACGCCCATGTTGACGAACCGCCCGATTACGTCGGTCACGTTGTTCGCGTGCACGGTGGTGAACACCAGGTGCCCGGTCAGCGCCGACTGGATGGCGATCTGCGCCGTCTCTAGGTCGCGGATTTCGCCCACCAGGATTTTGTCCGGGTCGTGCCGCAGGATGGAGCGCAGCCCGCGCGCAAACGTCAGCCCTTTTTTCTCGTTCACCGGGATCTGCGTGATGCCGCGGATCTGGTATTCCACCGGGTCCTCGATGGTCACAATCTTGTCTTCGTCGGACTTGATCTCGTTAATCGCCGCGTAGAGCGTGGTGGTCTTGCCCGAGCCCGTCGGCCCGGTCACCAGGATCATCCCGTACGGCTCGCGGATGTACCGCCGGAATTTGTGGATGTCCAACTCGGAAAAGCCCACCACATCCAGCGTCAGGTTGCGGAACTTCTCACTCAGCGTTTCTTTGTCGAGCACGCGCAGCACGGCGTCCTCGCCGTGGATCGCCGGCATGATGGACACGCGGAAATCGATGAACCGCCCTTTGTAGCGTACGCGGAACCGCCCGTCCTGCGGCACGCGCCGCTCGGCGATGTCCAGCTCGCTCATCACCTTGACGCGCGAAAGAATCGTCGAGTGCCACTCCTTCGCCAGCGGCGCCATGGCCTGCTGCAGCACACCGTCAATGCGGTACTTCACCACCACTTCCGCGGCCCGCGACTCGATGTGGATGTCGCTGGCCCGCCGCTCCAGCGCCGTAAAGATCACCGTATCCACCAGCCGAACCACGGGGTTCACCGCGGTGTCCCGCGTGATGCGGTCGGCGCTGATGGTCTCTTCGCCCTCTTCCTCGCTCACCACTTGCAGCGCAAACCCTTCGGTGGCCTGCTCCAGCACGCGCTGCGATTGCTCGGTGCGCTTCAGAAGGTTACCGATCTGCAGCGCCGTGGCCACCTTCAGCACGAGCTTCTTTCCCAGCAGCAGCGCCAGTTCGTCCGTCAGCAGCAACTGGCTGGGGTCCGCCACCGCAATCACCAGGGAGTTGTTGTGGGATTCCAGTGGCACGAAGTTGTAGCGGAACATCAACTCGGCGGGAATCGTGCGAAACAGCTCCGGGTCAATCCTCTGTTCGCGCAGGTCAACAAAGGGGCAGCGATAGCGGTCGGCCAGCCGCCGGGTGCGTTCGACCTCTTGCACCTCATTCGCTCCGGCGTCGGACTTCAAATCGTGCTCCGCAGAACCCATCCCTGATTACCTCGCCGTACTGGAGAGTGAAAAGTTGAAGATCGGCATGTACAATGAAATCAATATGAAGGCTACCACAATGGCCATGAATACCAAAATTACGGGCTGAATCAGGTTCAGCAAGGCTTGCAACCGTAGATTCACGTCTTCCTCGTAAAATTCCGCCACGCTCGTCAGCATCGGCGCCAGCGCTCCGGTCGCTTCACCCACTTCAACCATTTCGATGGCCAGGGCGGGCATCACCCCTGTGTCCGCAAGGCTTTGGTGCAGCGACGCACCTTCCCTAACGCGCTGTGCCGACTGCGCCACGGCGTTCGCGATCAGCCGGCTGTCGGTCGCGCCCGCTGTAGTCTCCAGCGCGTTGACCAGCGGCGTCCCTCCGGCCAGCAGTGTGGCCAAGGTCCGCACCAGTTGCGCCACCTGGAATTTCACCCAGATCTCGCCAAAAACTGGGAAGCGGATCTTGGCCCGGTCCACCACGATTCCGCCCTTCTCTGAAAACGACCAGGCGTATGCGGCGATGATCCCCAGGACGATGGTCACAATCGCGCCGAGGAAATACCACCGGTAGCCCACCGCCAGAATCACCAGGAATTGCGTCGTGGCTGGCAACGGCACATTCAGTTCGCTGTACAGCTTCGCAAACTGCGGAATCACGTAGCCAATGATGTAGCTAAGGATCCCTGTTGTCACGAAGACAAGGATCGTTGGATAAATCAACGCCGCTACCAGCCGCCGCTGGAACCCGGTGGTCACCCGCTGGTAGGCGATGAAGTACTCCAGCACCCCGCTCAGGTTGCCGCTCTTTTCTCCGGCCAGCACCGACGTGGTGTACACCTTGGGGAAGACGCCTTCCTTCTCCAGTGCCTCGGAGAGCAGCGCGCCCTCCCGCACGCGATCGCGCACGTCGCGCAGCAGCGGCCGCAGCCGCGGCACCGCCGCCCGCTCTGCCAGCAGGTCCAGTGCCTTCAGGATGGGCAACCCCGCTTTGATCAGCGTGTTGAATTGCTGGTTGAAGATGAGGAAATCCGTGCCGCCCACGGTGCGCCCGCCGCGCCGCTCCCCCATCTGCGGCATCATCCGGGCCC
>JACOSF010000074.1 GCA_016179005.1 Acidobacteriota bacterium
CCGAGCAGGAGCTTGTGCTGGTGCGCAAGATGGAAGGGCGAACGACGGCGGAAACGCTGCACTATTGCCGCTTCGTACCGCTGCTGGGACGCCACGGCTGGCCGAGTTCGCATTCCTGATGAACATCCCCACGCCTGCGATCTCTATCGTCATTCCGGCGTACAACGAGGAGCGGCGGCTGCCGCGGTCGCTGGAGCGCATCTGCACGTACCTGAAAAAACGCGGTTGGGACGGCGAAGTGATCGTGGTGGACGACGGATCCACGGACCAGACCGCGCGGATTGTGACGGAGTGGCAGAAGCAAATCCCCACGCTGCGGCTGGTGCAAAACGGGCAGAACCGCGGAAAAGGATTTTCAGTGCGCCACGGGATGCTGGAAGCCAGGGCGCGCATTGCGATTTTTACGGATGCGGACCTGTCGTCGCCGATCGAAGAAGCGGATAAACTGCTGGGCGTGATGGGCGGCGGGCGGTACGACGTGGCCATCGGGTCGCGGGCGGTGGACCGCAGGCTGATCACGGCGCACCAATCGCGCTTCCGCGAAGTTGCCGGAATTATTTTTAACAAAATGGTGCAACTGGTGACCGGACTCCAATTTGTGGATACACAATGCGGGTTCAAAGCGTTCGTCGTGGAGAAGATGAAGCCGGTGTTCGAGCAGCAGCGGATTGAGGGCTTCGGATTCGACCCGGAGATTCTCTTTCTGGCGAAACTGAACGGGCTGCGCATGGTGGAAGTGCCGGTGCGATGGGCGCACGACGCGGATTCGCGGGTGAGCATGGTGCGGGATAGCCTGGGGATGTTCTGGGACTTACTGCGGATCCGGTGGAACTGGCTGCTGGGGCGGTACCGGATCGAGCGGCGGCGGTAGCTTCACAGCATAAAGTACTTGACAATGGCGCCGTCTTTGCCTACTATGTGCCCATGTCCTCCGGGATTCCTGCATCCTCCGGCCTGCATGTGGCCATCATCCCCGACGGCAACGGCCGCTGGGCCGTGCAGCGCGGCCGCCCGCGGCGCGCAGGACACCGGGCGGGCGCGGAAGCCATCCGGCGCGTGGTGGACGCGGCGGCGGACCTCGGCATTGGCCATCTAACCCTGTTTGCATTTTCCTCGGACAACTGGGAACGGCCGGCGGGCGAAGTGGAAGCCCTCTTCGGGCTGGTGCGTCAGTTTCTGCTCGAGCAGGCGCCCCATTGGGTGGGGCGCGGAGTCCGGCTGCGGGTGATCGGGCGGCGGGACCGCCTACCGACGCCACTGCGGGCGGCGATCGCGTCGGCCGAAGAGGCTACGGCCGCGGGACAGGGAATGCAGTTGCGCATCGCCGTGGACTATTCGGCGCGGGAAGAAATCCTGCGCGCGGCGACGCGCTTCTACACCACGCTGGAGATTTCGCAGGAGGCCTTCGGGCGAATGCTGGCGCGGTTGAGCCATACAGGCGAAAGCTTTCCGGACGTGGATTTGCTGATCCGCACGGGCGGCGAGCAGCGGTTGAGCGATTTTCTGCTGTGGGAGTGCGCGTACGCAGAGATGATCTTCAGCAAGAAGCTGTGGCCGGACTTCGGAGAGGCGGACCTGGAAGAAGCGATCCGCGAGTACCACACGCGGCCGCGGCGCTTCGGGCGCTTGCAGGCTGAAAAGGCCGGCTGAAGCCGGAGGCTTCGAGCGTTTCGCTTGGCCAGTGCCGTCATGCCCAAACTTTTCCCGTGGAGGACACAATGGAATTTGTGCCGAATCACGCGCCGCTGGTGGTGCTGGCATTTCTGCTCACCGGGTTTGTGGGTTTTGTCGGGACCGTGCTGCTGGTTGGAGCGCTCTTTGCGCGGCGGTGGGAGTGGGCGCGAAAAATCGTCGTGGCGCTGGTCGCGCTGACGTGTCTGTACGGCATAACTCTACTTGCAGCGTCGCTGGCGAGCAGCGAGAAAACGCTACGCGCCGGGGAAAAGAAATATTTTTGCGAGATTGACTGTCACCTGGCGTATTCCGTGACAAGTGTCCAGACCGCCAAGACGCTGGGCAGCGGGGAGAGGCAGGCGACGGCGGCGGGGATGTTTTACGTGGTAACGCTGCAGACGTATTTTGACGAGAAGACGACGTCGGCGACCCGCGGAAACGGGCTGCTTTATCCAAACCTGCGCATGGTGCGCATGGTGGACGAACAAGGACAGTGGATCCCCGCGTCGTTGGAGGGCACGAAAGCGCTGGGCGCACAAGCGGCGAAGATGGTGCCGCTGGAGCAGCCGCTGCGGCCGGGAGACTCCTACGAAACGACGCTGGTGTTTGATCTGCCGCCGGGCACGCAGAACCCGCGGCTGTGGCTGACCGATCCTGAGCTTGTGAACCGGGTGCTGATCGGGCATGAGAGCAGCTATTTCCACAAGAAAGTGTATTTCGGGTTGGAAACAGGGAAAGTAGTTGCGGGCAGTAGATAGAAGTAGCGCGTTCCAACAGCAGATTCGCCGTCCCCAGCGGACTCTGCACGGCAAGTCGATCGCAATTCCGGAAGCCGATTACAGTTAAGATGGCACGCGGGCGCGAGCCATGGCAAAGGCTTTGTGGACGACACGAGTGGCCGCGGGGGTGAGGTTGTAAGCAGGAAGATCTTCCTCGCAGACCAGGGCAACGTCGGTGACGTCGCTGCCGGCGCGGGGCGAGCCGGCGATGGCTTCGCAGAGATAATCCACGATGACAAAATGGTATCGAGGGCGCGGCGGCACAGCCAGCGCAGCGGAGGGATTCGCCTCGACGCCCGGGAAAATGCGCTCGAAGACCTCAATGAGGTCAAGGACGCGCACATCGAGAGAGGTTTCTTCGCGCAACTCGCGGCGGACGGCCTCCGTGAGGGTTTCGCCGAGCTCGAGGGTGCCGCCTGGGACAGACCACTGGCCTTTGAGCGGCTCACTGCCGCGGCGGATGAGCAGAGCACGGCCGTCAAGGATGACCACGCCACCCACGCCGACGACCGGATGATCCGGATATTCGCGCTTGCCGCTCATTGTCCAACTCCAGGGGGAGGAAATTCTTGACACCGGCGTTATATAATACGCCTGCCTGCAGGAAACTACCGAACGGGGGAGGAGGTGCCGGGTGCTGAAGTGTCCTGAATGTGCAGCGGTGCTGGATGTGGATGAAGACGAAGTGGAAGAAGGCGAGATCCTGAACTGCCCGGAGTGCGAGGTGGAGCTGGAAGTGGTGCAAATAAACCCGGTGCATTTGAACGTGATTTCGGACGAGACGGACGCAGAGGAAGATGAGGAAGAGTCTGAGGAGGGCATCGACGAAAAAAAGAAAGAAGAGGAAGAAGAACAGGCGGAGGATGAAGACGAAGAGTGAGCGTCCAAGCACAGCGCGAAGCGCCACGGCATCCAACGCAGGGCAATTCTCATCCTACCTGCATGAGGCTGGCGGCAGTGACGCTGCTGGTGACTAGCCTGGCCGGATGGGCCGGAGTGAACGTTGCAAGCGCGGCACAGGAGAAGAAGAAGCGTCCGCCCCGGGTGGTCATCAGCGGCACGGTGTTCAAGGAAAGTGGATTTTCGCTGCCGGGGGCTTCCATCCGCGTGCGTCGCGCGGGAGAACGAAAGGCGCGGTGGGAAGCGATGAGTGACCGGCAGGGCGAGTTCGG
Source organism: Acidobacteriota bacterium (assembly GCA_016179005.1). Taxonomy (GTDB): domain Bacteria; phylum Acidobacteriota; class Terriglobia; order Acidiferrales; family UBA7541; genus JACQDE01. The sequence goes on from JACOSF010000074.1 coordinate 3,626, forward strand.
TTTGTGGGTGCCGCAAGGCGCCGAATACGAGGTTCATGTGAAAGCGAAGGGCTACGAGGAGCAGACACAGAAAGTAGACGGAAAGTCGAGCCTGCACGAGAGGCTGGTTTTTCACATGAAACCGGCGACGGGAGAAAAGAAGCCGTGAAGATGCGAAGCATCATTCTGCTGGCTGTGCTGGCGGGCTTGCTGTGGCCTGCGGCAACCATCGCGCAGGACAAGAAGCGCGAGGCACAGCTACGCACGGTGCACGGCACGGTGGTGGACAAGGACGAAAATGAGCTGCCCGGCGGAGTGGTGTACCTGAAAAACACGAAAACACAAACCGTGAAGACGTACATCGCGGAAGAAAAGGGCGAATATCGCTTCAGTGGCCTCGATCCGAATGTGGATTACGAGATCCACGCGGAAAAAGAGGGGATGGCGTCCACCAAGCGGACGATATCAAGCTTCGACAGCCGGAAAGAGATTGTGGTCAACTTGAAGGTGGACAAGAAGAAAGAATAGAGTTTTTCGGTCCCCTGATCCCGAGCCCCCAGGCAACACAATCAGTTCCCGAAAACCCTGTAATTCAAACTTATTGGC
>JACOSF010000075.1 GCA_016179005.1 Acidobacteriota bacterium
ACCAGGCCAGCGGCAGCACCCACCAGGAATCCAAGAAAACGCGGAAATGAAGCACGCATGGCGACCCTCTAGTTTGACCAATTCCGCGGCCCGCGGCTATAATGTTTTTTGGCGATTTGGTGTACTCTGCACCGCGTCCAGCCTCCGACCGCAGGTCCGCGAGGGAACCCCGCAGCAGAACGAGGAAGCGATGACGGTCAAAGCAACACAATTGCGCCCTGGAATGGTGATCCGCCATGAGGGCGAGCTGTACACGGTTTTCAGCGTGGACCACCGCACGCCTGGCAACAAGCGCGGCTCGATGCAAACCCGCATGCGCAGCCTGCGCACAGGCTCAATGGTAGACTGCCGGTTTCGCGCCGAGGAATTTGTTGAGCGCGCGGTACTCGACGAAATCGAATTCGAGTTCCTATACGCCGAAGGCGTCAACTATCATTTCATGAACACGGAAAACTACGATCAGATCAGCCTGAGCCACGACATTCTTGGCGACGCGGTGGACTACCTAGTTCCCAATATTCGCCTGGATGTGGAGTATTACGAGGGCAAGCCCATCGGCGTGGTTCTGCCGGACACGGTGGACATGAAGGTGGTGGAAACCGAGCCGGGCATCAAGAGCGCCACGGCCAGCTCGGTGACGAAGTCAGCCAAGCTCGAAACGGGCCTCGTGATCCAGGTGCCGCCATTCATCGATGCCGGCGAGAAAGTAAAAGTGGATACCACCGAGGGGCGCTACATCCAGCGGGCGCAGTAACTCCGCTACTTCTTCGTCTCCGGCACTTCGACGGAGGTGAGGATCAGCGGCAACAGGAATTCCTGCAAGCGCTCGCTTTCCTCCAAACTCACCGTTTCCAGTTCAATCCCCATGCAATCTTCGCCGATCAGCCGCGCCACTTTTCCGCCGGCGTGCAGCGGCGCTGCGCCGGGCTTCAGCTGCACGGTGACGCCAACGCGCGTGCCGATCGGAAACGCTGCGTCCGTCTGTACCAGCATTCCGTTCAGGCTCATGTCCAGCGTCCAGCCCTCGATGCGCGAGCCGCGGGACTCCACAGTGGCCTTGCAGCGCACGTTCACGCGCTGGAAGCGCCGCCGCTCGTGCTGGATGGAGCCCTGCGTCACGCGCAGAATGCGCATCAGCCGCCGGCGATCCAGCGGCTTGTAGAGAAAGAAATTGGCGCCCGCCTGGAATGCACGCGCCTGCAACGCCGGGTCGGCGTCGCCGCTGATCATGACGATGGGCGTTTTCTGATTGAAGCCGGAGGCGCGCGCCCGTCCAGCCAGCTCGATTCCATCCGGCGACGGCATCCTGATGTCGAGGAAAATAGCGTCGAACTTCTCCCGTACCAGGTGGCCGGCGGCCTGCTGGCTATTCGTCAACCCCAGCGCATCCATTCCCGCGGAGTACAGCACGGACTGTAACAACTCGCAAATCTCCGGCGAATCATCGACGACGAGAACTCTTCGGCTCACGTTAAATACCTCCAACAGCGCACTCGTTCCCTTCCGCGTCCATTCTCAGGTGTAGGGTAACACCAATCGTGCATTGAAGCGCCTCCACTGGCCGGCCATCGCGATACCAGGCTTTCGTCGCCCCCCCCTCGAAATTCAGGATGCCCTTGCGGTCCGACGCAGTCCGTCGCTTTTCTGGCGTGCGCGGTCAACGCGATGGCATTCCCCCAAAAACCCTCCGCACTGAATCAGGACGCAGCGAGTTCGGCCTTGTTCACCCAACGATCCAGGCAGGCAGCAGCTTGAAGTCCATCGGCTTGGGAATATATTCACTGCATCCCGCCCGAAGAATCAGCTCGCGTTCTGCGATCATGGCGTGCGCTGTGACGGCAATAACCGGGGTGCACACCAGCGGCACCTTCCGCCGCATCCACGCGGCCAGATCCAAGCCACTCTGTCCGCCGAGACCCACATCGAGGAGGACCACATCTGGTACGGCCTGCAAAAGGGCGGCCCGCGCCGATATCAGGTCGCTCGCGGCTTGCACTTCAAAGCCTTCCTGCATGAGCCAGTCGAGCATCGTTTCGCGGCTGGCCGCATCGTCTTCCACCAGCAGAACCCGCCTTTTCATGCACCCAGCTCCTGTTCCGAATTCAAGACGCAGCGGAGCGGATCGAGCTGAAGTCCCGCGATGTTGCTCCGCAAAAATGCCGTCTCCTGCACGGTGAGGTCCTTGCCCGAATTGAGCGGCACGGGATCGGATAGCAACAATAAGTCTCTTTCTCCGTCGGCTCTGTGAGGCAGCGCTCTCCCAGGTTGTCAGTTCCTGGTGGCCGGAATCGTTCGTATGCGATCGCCCTCTTCAACCGCAGCGGCGCCATCCGCCGAGCGCGGTTTACCTCCCATCAGCACTTCAAAGTTGTCCAGCAACTCCGCGTCCCACCAGCCGCGTTCTGTTTCTTCGCGCATAGTGCGAAAGGCTGCTTCGGGCGAGAGGGCCCGGCGGTAGGGCCGGTCGGTGGTCAACGCATCGTAGATGTCCACGATGGTCATCACGCGAACGGTGATGGGAATTTGCGCGCCTTTCAACCCGTCCGGGTAGCCGCTGCCGTCCATCTTTTCGTGGTGGTGGCGGATGATGGGCAGGACGTCGCGGAAGGAGCGCAGCGGCGCGCAGATGCGCTCGCCGACGATGGTGTGCTGCTCCATGATCCGGCGCTCGTCCGGCGTGAGCCGGCCTTCCTTCAGGAGGATCTGCTCGGGCACGGCTACTTTGCCGATGTCATGGACGACGCCGGCTCGGCGCAGCGCAACTTTCTCCACTTCGGAGAGGCCCAACTGCGTGGCCAGCGCCACGGAATACTTGGAGAGCCGGTCGCAGTGCCCGCTGGTATAGGGGTCTTTGCCCTCGATGCTGAGCGCAAGGCTGAAGAGCACGGTCTCCGCGTTTTCCAGCTCGTCGGTGAAATGCCTGAGCTTCAGCAGCGACCGCACGCGCGCCAGCAACTCCTCCTTGCGCACCGGCTTGCTCAGGAAATCGTCGGCGCCGCACTCGATGCCCTGGACGCGGTCCTCGACGTTGGAAAGACCGGTGACCAGCACCACCGGCATGAGACGGGTGGCCGGATCAGCCTTGGCGGCGCGGCAAACGGAATACCCCGTGCGCCGCGGCATCATCACGTCGAGCAGCGCGAGATCCACCGCCTGGTGGCGCATGAATTCCAATGCTTCTTCGCCGTCTTCGACGCAGGAGACCTTGTAGCCGAAAGGTCTCAGCAGGTCGCAAAGCAGTTCGCGGTTGGCTTCGCTATCGTCCGCCACAAGAATGTGGGGAGGCCGTGCATTGGGGTCGGGCATGGGGTGCCTCGATTCCTTTTTGCCGGGTAAAGGGGCTCGGAAAGCCGCAGGACAGGGACACGTGCGCGAAGAATCTTCACCCCAAGCGGACAATCCAAGCGGTGCTTAGTGCTCGAAAGGGGGAAGCACTAACCGGCGAAAAAATCAATCTGCGCTTCCTCGAAAGCGGTGCCTAGTCTTCGAAAGGGGGAAGCGCTAACGGATGATTAGCAAATATATGGCAAAGTGTCAAATAAATCTTAGTGGTGTGGGGAGTTGTCAGATCTACGCGCTTCCAAAAACTCGCCGGAAGAGTGCATCCACATGGCCGAGCTGTCGCTGCAAATCAAACGTGCGCGCCAGCGCGGCGGCGTCGAGGAATTGTGTGACGCGCGGATCGGCGGCCACACGCTCGCGGAAACTGGTTTCCGTCTGCCAGGCGGCCATGGCGTGTTCCTGCACGCACTGGTATGCTTCCTCGCGCGACATCCCCTTTTCCACCAGGTCCTGCAAGAGTTGGCCGCTGAAGATGAGTCCCTGCGTGGCCTCGAGGTTGCGCGACATGCGCTCCGGGAAAACGCGCATCTCGCCGACAATCGTCGCCATGCGCGCAAGCATGTAGTCCACGAGGATCGTTGAATCCGGCAGGATGATGCGCTCGACCGAGCTGTGCGAGATGTCCCGCTCGTGCCACAGCGCGACGTTTTCCAGCGCGGCCTGCGCGTTGGCCCGCACCACCCGCGCCAGCCCGCACACTTGTTCGCAGCCCACCGGGTTGCGCTTGTGCGGCATGGCCGAGCTGCCGCGCTGCTCGCCACCGAATGGCTCTTCGGCTTCGCGTACCTCGGTACGTTGCAGGTGGCGGATTTCCAGCGCAATTTTTTCGAGCGATGCGGCCAGGAGCGCCAGAGTGGAAACGTAGTGCGCGTGGCGGTCGCGCTGCAGCACCTGCGAAGAAATCGGCGCCACTTCCAGCCCGAGTCTCTTGCAGATTTGCTCTTCGACGTCGGGCCCTAGATGCGAGCAGTTCCCTACTGCGCCGGAGATCTTTCCCACCACCATCTGCCGCGCGGCATCGCGGAAGCGCTCCAGGTTGCGGCGGTTTTCCGCGTACCAGATGGCCAGCTTCAGGCCAAACGTGATGGGCTCGGCATGCACGCCGTGCGTGCGGCCGATCTGCGGCGTATCCTTGAACTCCACCGCGCGGCGCTGGAGCACTTCGCCGAAGCCTTCCAGACCCTTCTGGATGAGTCCGGACGCCTCGCGGACCTGCAGGGCCTGCGCCGTATCTACCACGTCGTTGGACGTGAGGCCGTAGTGCAGCCAGCGCGCGGCCTCGGGGTCGCCCACCGATTCGCCCACCTGCATGGTGAAGGCGATCACGTCGTGCTTGACACGCGCTTCCAACTCGTTGATGCGTGCGACGTCCACCTTGGCGCGGCTGCGCAGGGCGGCCGCGGCGCCGCGCGGCACCTGGCTCAGATCGGCCAACGTTTCGGTTGCGGCCAGTTCGACTTCCAGCCATTTGGCGTGCTTGTTCTCGTCGCTCCAGACGCGACCCATCTCCGGGCGTGTGTATCGCGGTATCAAGTGTGACTCCTCGGAAACCGGGCAATCGGCGGGGATAATTCCCTGTCCCATCATACCTGATTTTGAGTGCGTCGGTAGCACTGGCTTACAGCTTGTGCCTGCGCGGTCCGGCGCTGGGCACAGCACAGGTTGAAAGCCTGTGCTACCTAAAAGCGGAACAGGTAGGAGAATTTCACGAAAAAGCCGCGGGCGTCATTTAGGAAGCGGTTGGTGCGGACGACCTGCGTGGAGCACGTGGCCGGCAGGCTGCACGGCGTCACGTCGAGATTCTGCAAGTTGGAGTTATAGCCAACGTACAGCGCGGTGCCGGGATGCGGCAGATAGGTAAAGAGAAGATCGGCGTTGAAATTCTTCGTGGTTTCGAGCGATGTGTTGAGCTGGTTGGCCAGCAGAGCGTTGTATTGCAGGATCACGCGCAGCGACAGCTCGCGGTTGAACTGCCAGTTCCACTTGGAACGAAGGATGTGGTTATTGAAGACGCTTCGGTGGTTCCCGCGGTCGGTGAGCCGGAAGAAGAGGTAGCTGTTGTCGATGCGGAGCTGGTGATGCGGCCGGACGGTCATGGAAAAGTTGCCACTGGCGCGGTCGGCCAGCTCCGGCTGAAGCGTGCCCGGCGGATCAATGTTGATGCGCTGGCCGAAGCGGAATTCGCCGCGGACATCCACCTGGCGCAGCGCACTCGAGGTGAACGAAAAGCCGCGGGTGACGCGGTGGTAGTTGCGGTTCGTCGTCAAAGAAGAAAAATCCGCCGGGCGGAGCAGTTCCGATTCGGTGGCGTAGCTAAGCTGGAAATTGGTCTGCGCGGTGAACTCGAAGGCAAGCTGCGTGAACGCAATCCAGTTCAGGCGCGCGCCCGAATGGTCCCATGTGCCGCCGGCCATGAAGTTGGGTCCCCAAGCGACGAAATGCTTTCCTTCCGGCCGCCAGCGGTAGCTCAAGTTCTGTGCAACATCCCGAATGTCGGTGCGCGGGATGAATCCGGCGTCCGTGTTGAAGCCGGGGCTGCGGTCACTCAAGCGCGAGTTGGCGTTGAACTGCCGCCCGCGGCGGTTGAGCGTGGCTTCATAGGCCGGGCCGGCGGCGCGGGCGCCGTCGAGGTAACGCGTCATGCTGGTCGCTGCCTGTGCCGTCGCTACCCAATTTTGGTCCAGGCGGAACCGGCCATCGATGCCGGCCACGCGGTTCGAGCGTGTCTGCGCCATGCCGGGGAGATCGCTCAGGTTACGCCCCGCCAGATCGCCGCGGAATTCGCGGTCACTGTAGAAGAAGCCGATAGTGGACTGCTTGAAAATGTCCCGGTTGGCGCGTAGCGCGCCGAAAAAGGCGCGCTGGCCGGCCATGGGATCCTTCTTCGGCACGCTCTTGCCGGGCGCCTCGTCGTCAGCGAACAGCGCGCCCACGGCCCACTTGCCCATTTTTCCGGTGAGGCGCAGACCAAACTGCGGATCGGCAATGCGCCGCGTGAATAGCAGGTTGATGGGCGTCTGGAAAAAGCTGGAGTTTTCCAGGAAAAATGGACGCTTCTCCGGAAAAAATACTTCGAAGCGCTCGTTTGCCGTCACCTGCGGCTCGTCCGATTCCACTTGTGCGAAGTCCGGATTCACGGCCACATCGAGCACCAAGCTGTCCTTGAAGACGAATTTGGCATCCACACCGCCGTCCATCTCCGCGCGCTTGCCGCGGAAGGCAGGCGCGTTGGCGTCGTGTTCGTCCAGCGCGCGGAACGATCGCAGCGCGCCGTAGGGAATGAACTGCATGTTGCGGCCGGGCGAGATGTTCTTCAGGCCCTTCATCGGCGCGGCCTGGTTGATGTAACCGTTTATTTTCGACGAATAGATGGGCCAGAAAACCACTTCGCTTTTCCGCGGGATGTCCCGGTTCAACAGAATTCCCCAGGTCTGCTCCGGCGCAGAATGGCGATCCAGATGACGAAGCCACGGCCGGTAATTTTCGCGCGTGAGTGCCAAACGGTGTCAAACGAGGAATCGAAGCCGCGGTTGTCGCTGTAGAGCCCGTCCCACTGCACGCCGTAGGGATTCACCTGGAAAACGTAGCCGCGCCGCTGGTCGTTGAACGTGTCGAGCGAGATCGAGACGCCGTCGTCCACCATGTCGCCGTGCTCGCTGACGAAGTTTTCGCGGGAGACCATGCGCGCGCGCAGCTTTTGCGGCTCGGAGTCGAAGGCGATGAACACAACATAGAGGTTTTCGTTGTCGTAGCCCAGGTAAGCTTCCGTCCGCTCGGTGGATGGTTTGCCGTCCGTCGGACGCGTCTGGCGGAAGTCGTCCACCTTGGCGAGTTTGCCCTCCACGGCCGGACCGGGCTTCATGTCCAGAAAATCCTCCAGCGTGGGTGCGCGGTCCACGCGGGGGATCAGCAGCTCTGGACGCGGCGGCGGTTCTGCAGCAAGTGAGGGCAGCGCACCGATCAGGGTCTGGCAAGCTGCAAGGAAAAGGATTGGCGCGATCCAGTGGCCTGATTTCATTCTGCCCGGGGCAAGCTCCTCCTTAGGTGAACGGGTACTTTAGCTTAAGACGCCTTTGCGCGGAACAGGTTCTACCTCCCCAGCCCGCTTTCCCTTGCGGAGGCTGGTTTCCCGTGGCGCGGCACGTAACCTCTGAAAGCTGACCGCTGACTGCGTGCCCAGTGCTACACTCCTGCCGCTCAGGCGGAGATTCTCCATGCAATTCTGGCTCGGGGTGCTGCTGACGGCGCTGATGGGCGTCTCTCTCGGACTGTTGGGAGGCGGCGGATCGGTCCTCGCTGTGCCGATCCTGGTGTACGTGCTCGGCGTGGAAGAGCACGCCGCGATCGCCGTTTCGCTGGTGCTGGTGGGCCTGACGGCGTGGGCCGCGGCGCTGCAACATCACCGCGCGGGCAACGTCGACTGGAAGGGCGGCTCTCTCTTCGCCGCGTGCGGCGCGCCCGTGAGCTTGCTGGGTGCCTACTTCTCCAAGCGCCTGCCCGGCGCGTGGCTGATGCTGCTGTTCGGCGCGCTGATGCTGGTGTCCGGCGCGGCCATGTACCGACGGCGACTGGCAGACCCCGGCGAAAAAAGTAAGCGAAATCTGCTGGTGCTCGCCGCGTGCGGCGCCGCGGTGGGATTTCTCACTGGATTCCTGGGCGTGGGCGGCGGATTTCTGATCGTGCCGGCGTTGGTGCTCTTCCTCGGCGAACCGATGAAGCCGGCCATCGGCACTTCCCTTTTTGTCATAGGAGCAAACTGCGCCATCGCTTTGTGGGGCCACTGGGACGCGCTGCACATGAACTGGACCCTGCTGCTGCCGCTTGGCGGGGCCGCGCTTGCAGGGACCTTCGCGGGCGTGGCCGCTTCGCACCACTTCAACGCCGAGCAATTGCGAAAAGCGTTTGCCGTGTTTATCGTGCTGCTCGGCGCGTGGATGATGATGCGGAATCTGCGCGGCACATTTGGAATGTGACGAAAGTGCCGGGCTGAAGCCCGGCGCTACAGGCGCCGTTAACGGTGAGAGCAGCAGAGGCGTCAGATGGCAAGCGAGGTGACGCGATGAGACCACGGACGAAGGGAGCGCTGGTCGTGTTGGTGGTGCTGTTCGTGGGAATCCAGTTGGTGCGGCCGGTGCGAACGAACCCGCAGGAGGATCCCGCAAAAACGATCTTTGCGGACGCGACGGTGTGGCAGAACGCGCCCAACAGCATCGAGCGCGCGTGCATGGATTGCCATTCGAGCCGCACGCGCTGGCCGTGGTATTCGCAGGTGGC
>JACOSF010000036.1 GCA_016179005.1 Acidobacteriota bacterium
GTCACGCCGCGGGCGCAGCGTGAAAAAGAGAAACCCCAGCATCAGAGTGAACCAGAGAAATTGGCGGACGGAGACGTACACGGTGTTGGTGCTGACGAAGGCGGAAAGCTCGTGCATCTGCACGCGGCCGGTGGTGAGCAGAACGGTCTGCATGGAGTATTCGAGCACCACCATGATGCCCATGGAAAAAATGAGAAAGATGAGCACGTCCATCCAGGTCCAGGGAACGCGGAGGTCGTCGGGCAGGAGCGCGGCGGGCGAAGGCTCCGGCGTGGGAGCAGGCTCGACGGGCGAGGCGGCGTCGCCTGCGGGTAGCGGGAGATGAGGATCGGCGTCGGACATGCGGCGAGTATTGTGACATGCAGCGGGCAAAGAAAGAACCTTTTGGAACCGCCGATGAACGCAGATAGGCACGGATAAAGAAGTCAAAGAGTGGGACATTTCAGATTTGAAATTGAAAATTTAAAATGAACGAAAAAGATCTGACGCGGAGGCACAGAGAGCACGGAGGTACGCAGAGAAGACCAGAAAAGGAAGAGAGATCCTTCGTCCCGATCAAAGACATCGGGACTCAGGATGACAACGATCCCGGTGCTACAAAGCGGCGGAGAGAAGAGGAAGAAGAAGTTCGTGGTGGCCGGTGATGGCGAAGCCACGCGAGCCGCGGCCCTGCGTGGGGCGGCGGACGACGTTCTGCTGCGGGCGGTAGTGCTGGGTGAAATCAAAATTGGCGGTGGTGATGGAGCGCAAGGGAGTACCGAGATTCCGCGCGACACTGACGGCTTTCAGGAAAACTTCAGGGAGAATCACCGCGCTGCCCCAGTTGAGATAAACGCCGCCGGGATGCATGCGCTTGACCAGCGCGCAGAAGAGACGGAAGTCGTGGTGCGTGGCCGCGCCGAGCGCCGCGCCGTCGGCGGAGCGGTGCATGTGCGGGATGTCCGTGCCGATGGCCAGATGCACGGTGACGGGCACACGCGCGCGATACGCGGCGGCCAGCAGGCTGTGCTGGAGAAATTTCGCGCCGAGGCGTTTGTTAATGAGCAATTTTCCGGCGGCTTCGCCGAGACCGATGTGCGAGCGCGCGGCGCCCACGGCGATTTCGTTGAGATAGAGGCCGGTCTCTTCCGCCATGCCGAACTGGCCGCGGCCGAGCACGGCGTCCACGTCTTCGGAGGTGTTGCCGACGAGCGCAATCTCGAAATCGTGGACCAGCGCGGCGCCGTTCATGGCGATGCCGGAAACGAAGCCACGGCGGATGAGGTCGATGAGGATGGGCGCGAGGCCGACCTTGATGACGTGTCCGCCGAGGCCCCAGAGGATTGGTTTTCTTGCGGCGCGCGCGCGGCGAAGGGCGGCGAGGACGGCGCGGAAATCGTCGCCGGCGAGAATGTGTGGAAGCGAGGCGATGAATTGCGAGACGGACGCTCCGCGCTTGGGGACGCGGGCGAACTCGCGCACGGTGACTTTGGATTTGCGGCGCGCGAGCGGGTAGGTGCGGATGTTGGCAAGCGAGAGTGGAGGAGTGGAGTAGATGGTCATCGCGCGGGAAATGTAACACGAAACGCGGCATGTGCGGGATGGGTGTGAGACGAAACGCCGACAGTTCGGCAAGGTGCTGGCCCCGCAGTGCGGGGCCGGCGCTACAGGTGCGTCCATCAACCGCCTACCGCGGGCGCGCCGGATTTCGCGGATGGCCCACGGGGATGAGATACACCGGCCGGTGGTCGGCGGGCAGGGAGAGGGCGGCATGGACGCGGGCATCGTCGAAAGCGCCGACGGGTACCGCGCCCAAATCCAAGGCCACCGTCTCCAGGAGCAAGTTCTGCGCGGCGTGACCCGCTTCCATGTGCACGTACCGCGGGGCGCGCTGCGCGCCGTACTTCTGCGCGATGCGCTCGTACACCGCCGCAATCACAAAGACGGCGGGCGCATCGCGCACGCTTTCCTGCTCGAGGGCCGCGCGATAAAGCGCGGGCCGCAGGTCGCTGCCGGAGTGACGCAGCAAGGCATGCCGGCGCGGGTCATAGCGAAAAACGCCCTGGGCCGTGGCGACATACACCTCCAGCGCGTAGAGCGCCCCGGCTGAAGGCGCCGTGCGGTAGCCTTCGGGATGCGTGACGCCCTGCGCTGCCCACAACAGTTGCCCCAGTTCGATCTCGGTCAGCGGCTTGGCCGCAAACTCCCGCACCGACCGCCGCCGGGCCAGCGCCTCCTCGAGCGCTATGCGACCCGCGCGCGTCGGCTGCGGCAGCGCGATGCGCTCCCCGGCCTGGTTGTGGGTGTTGACGGATTTCACGTCGGTTCTTTCCGGGGCGGGCGCGGCGCAAGCAAGAAAAAAACACAGTAACGCCAGAAAATTTTGGCGACCCACGATCATTCCTCCCGTGGGCGCGGACAGTCAGTGACACCATCTTAGCACTGCGACGGGCAGGAAGAGAATGCGCCACGAAAACACAGAGAGGGACTTTTGGAACCGCAGATGAACACAGATAAACACAGATGAAGAAGTTATAGGGGTACCTGCCTGAACCATTCCTGTTGCGGATAGCTCCGTTAAGAACACTGGCCAGAATCTGACCAGTATAGCTGCGCTTATTTCGGGCGACTTGTTCAGGGGTGCCCTGGGCGATCCCTCCCATTCGCTCGGGACAAGCTTTGCGGCCGCTGACGGCGGCGGTGGAGAGATGCGGCGAGTGCGGCGCCAGTAGAAAAAAGGATGAGGCTGGCGGGTTCGGGAACCGGCGAAGACGTCGCGCCCCATGCGGAGACGCTGGGGTTGGTCCTGGCGATGAGCGTGCCCGCGCCGGTGGTCGTGTTGATCTGCAGCAGTTGGCCGGAAAGATTTAGTCCATAGAGCCGATTGCCCAGCCAGGCCAGACCATAGATGTCGCTGAACCCGACCGATCCCACGGCGTGTCCCGCGCCAGTACGTGGGTCCACCACGATCAGGAGGGAATGCTCATCGGTCATAAAGAGCGTGCCATTGGATGAGACGGCGAGATCGCCGGCCGAGCTGTATCCGATGGGACCCACCAGCGTGGTCGCGCCGGTGAGCAAATTGACGGTGCGAAGCTCGCCCACCTGGGAGCCCGCATAGGTGGAGAGGTAGAGCACTCCGCCGGGACCGAACGCAAGGCCGTTGGCGTGACTCACGCCCAGGCGGCCGATCATGGTCACCGCGCCGGTCGTGGGGTCGATCCGAAAAAGCGCATAGAAATTGATGCCGTAGAGTTCGCCCGTGGGTGAAAGGGCAATGTCCGTCATCACATAGCTCATCAGGCCCACGCGCGAGGCCGCGCCGGTAGCCGGATCCACGTGCCACAGATAGCCGGAGGAATCGCCGGCGAA
>JACOSF010000037.1 GCA_016179005.1 Acidobacteriota bacterium
GGGGGAGTTACGGTGGCTTTTTTTTGCTGCGCGAAAGCGGGCACTGGCTGGAGCAGGCATCCCATCAACAGGACGGCGGGCCAGCGGAGGAAGCATGGACTAAAGCAACCGTTGCGCATCTTCGTAAGCGCCTCCCAAGAGAACGTGGCCGATGATCGGCCGGCGACAACTATATGCCGCTGCAGTGAGTTGTCAATTCGGTTGACAGCAAGGGGGCGAGTCAGCAGGCCAGTTGTTCGCGGGTGAGCTGGAAGCCGTTGAGGTTGCCGAGCACGGTGACGCTAATGTGCTCCGGGTGGAAGAATTCGCGGGCGATTTCGCGGACTTCCTCGCGCGTCACCTGCTCGATCGAAGCAATGATTTCGTCGAGCGTGAAGAATTTCCCGAAGTACATCTCCTGCCGCGCGAGATTGGACATGCGCGAGCTGGTGGACTCCAGCGAGAGCATCAGCGAGCCTTTCAGGTGGTCCTTGGCGCGGCGCAGTTCTTCGTCACTGACGAGTTGTTCCTTGAGGCTGGCGAATTCGCCGGTCACCGAGCGCACCACCTGCCCGGCGCGTTCGAGCGCGGTGCCGGCGTAAATGGAGAGCATGCCGGTATCGCGGTACGGGCTCAGCTCGCTGAACACGGCGTAAGCCAGTCCCTGGCGCTCGCGGATGTTCTGGAACAGGCGCGAACTCATGCCGCCGCCGAGGATGTTATTCAGCACGGCGATGGCGTAGCGCCGCTCGTGCACCATGGGGTACGACGGCACGCCGATGCACAGGTGCACCTGCTCAAGCTCGCCTTTCGATTTTGTGGTGATGCGCGCTTGCGGCACCGGCGCGGAGTCCGCGTAGTGGTCGCCCGAAGGCTTCATCTGCCCGAACTCCCGCGCCACCAGGTCGCGTAGTTGCTGGTGCTCCAGGTGGCCCGAGGCGGCGATGATCATGTTCTCCGGCGCGAACCACCGGCGGAAACATTCCGCCACCTGCGCGCGGGCAAAACTGGAGACGGTCTTGCTGGTGCCAAGAATGGGCTTGCCGAGCGGATGATTGCGCCAGAAATTCTGCGTAAAGATTTCGTGCACCAGGTAGTCGGGGTTGTCCTCGTCCATCTTGATTTCTTCCAGCACCACGGACTTTTCCTTGATGATGTCCTCTTCGTCAAACCGCGGGTGCAGCACCAGGTCGGAGAGCACGTCGAAGGCGATGGGCAGGTGCTCGTCGAGCACCTTGGCGTTGAAGCAGATCATTTCCTTGGCGGTGAAGGCGTCCAGCATCCCGCCGATGGAATCCACCGACCGCGCAATCTCCTCCGCCGAGTGGTGCGCAGTGCCCTTGAAGACCATGTGCTCGATGAAGTGGGAGATGCCGTTGAGCTCCGAAGGCTCGCGGCGCGAGCCGGTGCGCACCCACACGCCCACCGAAACCGAACGCACGTGCGCCATCGGCTCGCTGATCACCACCAGGCCGTTGGACAGAGTCTCCTTTTCGATATTGCGCGGTTCGTTTCGCATGGTTCTCTTCACAGGACGCGCCGGGCGACGGCCGCGCCTGCACGGGCAGGACTACTGGGGTTGCACCTTATTATAGTCCCAGCCACGCGCGAAAATCCATCGGACGCCGCGAATCGGTTAGACTATGATGAATTCGTAGGACAGGCTTTCTAGCCTGTCCGTTTGATCGGTTGTTGCCGGACAGGCAAGAAAGCCTGTCCTTCGGCGCTCAGAATGTCACTCGATCTGCTCGGAAAATCACTGGACGAATTGCGAGCGCTGCTCGCGCAGATGGGCGAGCCCACCTTCCGCGGCGCGCAGCTCTATCACGCGCTGTACGCCGAGCGGCGCTTCGATTTCTCCCAGATGACCAACCTGCCCGCGGCGCTGCGCGAGCGTCTCGCGCGCGAGACGCGCATCACCCTGCCGCAAATCCTGAAGCGCTACCACTCCACCGACGGAACCGTGCGCTACCTGCTTGCTCTCGACGCCGCCGGGGCGGCGCTTGCCGCGCCCGCTGATGGGAAACCCACCACGATCGAAGCCGTGTTCATGCCGGAGGAGGGCCGCCAAACAATTTGCATCTCCACACAGGCGGGCTGCGCGGTGGATTGCAGTTTCTGCCTGACGGCGACGCTGGGATTGATCCGCAATCTCACGGCGGGAGAAATCATCGGGCAGGTGCTCGTCGCGCTGGAAGAGAATCGCGTCCGCCTTGGCGGACTGAAGCCGCAGACCAACGTAGTGCTGATGGGCCAGGGCGAGCCGCTGTTGAACTACGTCGCGGTGATGGCGGCACTGCGCATTCTGCTCGACCCCAACGGCGTCGCGCTTGCGCCTAAGCACGTGACGCTCTCCACCAGCGGCATCGTGCCGGGCATTGAACGCCTGGCGCTGGAAAAAGTCCGGCCGAAGCTTGCCGTTTCGCTGAACGCGTCGTCGGACGAGCAGCGCGATCAGATCATGCCCATCAACAAAAAATATCCGCTGGAAACACTGCTCGCCGTCTGCCGCCGCTATCCGCTGCGCCCGTGGGAGAAGCTGACATTCGAGTACGTGCTGCTCGGCGGCTTCAACGATTCGCCAGAAGACGCTCGCCGCGTGGTGAAATTGCTGAACGGGTTGCGCTGTAAAGCAAATTTGATTCCGTGGAACCCGGGCGAGCTTCCCTACGCGCCGCCGGACGCCGCGCGCATCGAAGCGTTTCGCAGCATCCTCGCCGAAAAAGGTTTGCCGGTGTTTGTGCGCTACTCGCGCGGGCAGGACATCATGGCCGCTTGCGGGCAGTTGGCGCTGCTCGAATCCGCGGGCGCGAGCCTCACGCAAATCACGCCGTAGCGTCGCCTTACGCCGCCGCCTTGATTTTGCGGCGGGGTAAACCCGCCGCTACAAACGAATGCCGACGACACCCATCAGCCGGCCGGTCTTTCCGAATTCGGCACGGTGGCTGAAGAAAATGTCCGTGCGGCAGGCGGTGCAGAGTGCACTCGAAAAAATATTCGCGGAGGGCACGCCGGCGCTTTCGAGTTGCCAGCGGCTGGCGGCGGCGAGATCAAGATGCACGGACGGTGGAGGCGGCTGGTGTCCAGGCGGATGCATGTTGAGCCACTGCAGCGGGTTCGGCGTGTCGTCGGAGACGAGCCTCTCGAAGGGGCCGTCGAACCAATCCTTGGCGTGCGCGAATTGCGAATGAAACGCCTGGGCCACCTCCGGGCCGACTTCGTAGCAGCAGCGCCCAATGCCCGGGCCCAGCACGGCAAGGACGTCGCGCGGGCGCGTGCCGAAGGTCATGCGCATTTTCCCTAGCGTTTTTTCGGCGACACGCTTCAGCGTGCCGCGCCAGCCGGCGTGCACCGCGGCCACCGCGCGGCGCTTCGTGTCCACCAGCAGGATAGGAACGCAGTCGGCGGTGAGAACGGCGAGCAGTAGCCCTGGCGTCCGCGTAAGCGCGGCATCGCCTTTCAGCGCCACGACGGGCGGCGCGTCAAAGACGCGCGCCAGCGCGGAATGAAACTGCCGCTGGCTGACGAGTAGCATTTTCTCCGCGCCCAGCGCGGCGAGTAGTTTCTTCCGGTTGGCCAAGACATTTTCGCGCGTGTCCCAGTCGGTGCGGCCCAGGTTGAAGACACGTTTGCCGTCGAGCACGCTCGCGCCGCCCGGACGCAGCGTGAAGCCGTGCACTAGCCAGGGAATGTTTTCGAGCGCACAGGACTCGAGAATCTGCACGCCCTGTGCGCGCCGCGTGCGCCACGCCGGCGCGCGGTACGCCTCCTTGAGCTTTAGCGCGGGTCTTCTGCTCTGTTTTCTCTGAGCGCGATTCATTCGCTTCCGATGGCACAGATGCCGGGCTGAAGCCCGGCGCTACACAAAACACAAGTCACAAATTACAATCCACGATTCACGTTATAATTCCCCTGCGGATTGGCATTGTAGAGGCAAGCTGGCGGCCTAGCAAACCGGTGTAGCGACGGCTTTACGCCGTCGCCCTTTGCCTCGCAGCGGGATAATCTTTTCGGCTGCGGTTCGCGCGGCCAAACCCGCCGCTATGGTCCGCTGGAGCGGCCGAGGGGACAATGATCGTCGGGCTGGGTGTGGACATCGCGGAAATCGACCGTATCGAAGCCGCTATCGCGCGCCACGGGCGTCATTTCATCGAACGCATCTACACGCCCGATGAAATTTCCTATTGCGAAAGCTACCGCGCGCGCTTCGAGCGTTACGCCGGGCGCTTCGCCGCAAAAGAAGCGGCGATGAAGGCGCTGGGCACC
>JACOSF010000038.1 GCA_016179005.1 Acidobacteriota bacterium
CCCCGGCCCCGCTTTCATTCTGATGACCATGCTCACGCTGACCACCGGCACCGCCTTCATCATGTGGCTCGGCGAGCAGATCAGCGAGCGCGGCATCGGCAACGGCATGTCGCTCATCATCTTCGCCGGCATCGTCGCCGGTCTGCCGCACGCGATGAAGGACCTCGGCGCCAAATTCATGGATCGCACCTGGGGACAGTTCACCGGCCTGGCGCTGATCCTTCTCATTGTCCTGATGGTGGGCGTCATCGGCTTCATCGTGTTCGTGGAGGGTGGCCAGCGGCGCATCCCCGTGCAATATGCCAAGCGCGTGGTCGGTCGCAAGGTGATGGGCGGGCAGATGACCTACTTGCCGCTGCGTGTCAACGCTGGCGGCGTCATCCCGCCGATTTTCGCCAGCTCGCTGCTCGCGCTGCCGCAGACGGCGGCCCTGATCTTCGAAAAAAAGTACCTGTTCTTCCGCGATTTCGGCGCGCAAATGGCCTGGGGCATGCCCTGGTACACGCTGCTCTACGTCACGATGATCATCTTCTTCGCCTTCTTCTACGTGGGCATCGTCTCACCATGATTATTTTCTTCGCCTTCTTCTACGTGGGCATCGTCTTCAACCCCACGGAGCTCGCCGACAACATGCGCAAGTACGGCGGCTTTATCCCTGGCATCCGCCCCGGCCGCAACACTTCCGAGCACATCAACCGTATTCTCACGCGCCTCACCTTTGTGGGCGGTTGCTACCTGGCTCTGGTCTGTCTCATCCCCGAATGGATGATTGCCGGCATTAAGCTGCACAAGCTGTGGGGGCCGGTCGGCGCATGGTTCGACGCCAATGCCCCGCGCTGGCTCCTGGAAGGGCTCGGCGTCACATTCTATTTTGGCGGCACGTCGCTGCTCATCGTCGTCGGCGTGGCCATGGATACCGTGCAGCAAATCGAAGCGCAGCTCGTCATGCGCCATTACGAAGGTTTTGTGAAGAAGGGTCGGCTGCGGAGTCGCCGCGGATAGTTGTGGAGGTGCCGCTATGGCATCCGGTGGAGTGAAACGCGCGTTGATTTTCCTCGGGCCTCCGGGTGCGGGGAAGGGCACGCAGGCCATGCAGGTAGCCAGGGTGCAGGGTGTCCCGCACCTCTCCACCGGCGACATGTTCCGCGATCATGTCGGCCGCGGCTCGGAGCTGGGCCTCCGCGCCAAGCCCATCATGGAGCGCGGCGAACTGGTGCCCGATGAGATTGTCCTCGGCATGGTCGAGGAGCGGGTCGCCCGCCCCGACTGCGCCAATGGTTTTGTGCTCGACGGTTTTCCGCGGACCATCCCGCAGGCCCAGGGGCTCGACGCGTTGCTGGGACGCCGCGGCTTCGGCAAGGCGCTGGTCCTGCACATCGCCGTGGAGTACGAAAAGCTGTTGCGGAGGCTCACTGGCCGCCGCACCTGCGCCACCTGCGGCGAGATTTACAATATTTATGCTCGCGCGCCGAAGGTGGAAGGAAAGTGTGACAAGGATGGCGGCGAACTCACGCAGCGCAAGGACGACCGCGAAGAAGTGATCCGCGAGCGCATCGCCGCCTACGACCGGCAGACCAAGCCGCTCATCGAGTATTACCGGGCGCAGAGCGGGCTGGTGGATATCGACGGCGCGGCCGACGCGGATGCGGTCACCCGTGAAGTGCTCGTCACGCTGGCGAGGTTGTAGCACACGGCGATGGCCATCATCTGCAAGTCTCCGGCCGAGCTCGACAAGATGCACCGCGCCGGACTGGTCGTCTGGGACGTGCTCTCGAGCCTGCGGGCCATGGTCGCCCCCGGCGTCTCGACGCTGGACTTGGAGAAGTTTGCGGAGCGCCGCACCGCCGAGCATCATGCGCGCCCCGCATTCAAGGGCTACCGGGGTTTCCCGTGCGTGCTGTGCACCTCGGTGAACAATGAAATCGTGCACGGGATCCCGTCGGCGGCGCGCAAGCTGAAGGACGGGGACATCGTCTCGATTGACTACGGTGTCCAGCTCGAAGGCTTTTACGGCGACGCCGCGGTCACCGTGCCCGTTGGGAAAATCGCGCCGGAGCTGGAAAAGCTCCTCCGCGTCACCCGGGAGTCGTTGGACCGCGCCATCGAGCAGGTTCGGCTCGGCAACCGGCTGAGCGACATCTCGCACGCTGTGCAGAGTTGGGTCGAGGAGAACGGTTTTTCGGTGGTGCGCGAGTTTGTGGGACACGGCATCGGCACCGTGATGCACGAGGACTTGCAGGTGCCCAACTACGGCGCGCCGGGCCACGGCCCGCGGTTGCAGCAGGGCATGACGCTGGCCATCGAGCCGATGGTCAACATGGGTCGCCCGGCGGTTCGCGTGCTCGACGATAACTGGACCGCGGTGACTGCCGACGGCAGCTACTCGGCGCATTTCGAGCACACCGTCGCCGTCACCTCCAACGGCCCGTTGATTCTGACGCGCCCGAAGGAAGTCACCGGCGCCTCGTGGTGAAGGATTTGTAGCGGCGGGTTTACCCCGCCGCCCGTTGGTGCAGGGCTTGTAGGGGCGATCCCGCAGAGCGGGATCGCCCGAAGCGAAGCGAACAGGAGTACATGGGAAAGCGACCGCAGTACGAAAAAAAGAAACCCGCGGAAGGCAGCGGGAAAGAGGACGCCATCGAAGTGATGGCCACGGTGATTGAGCCGTTGCCCAACGCGATGTTCCGCGTCCAGCTCGAGAACAAGCATAAAGTTCTCGCGCACATCTCCGGCAAAATGCGGAAAAATTTCATCCGCATCCTGCCGGGGGACAAGGTCGCCGTCGAGCTTTCGCCTTACGACCTGACTCGCGGCCGCATCGTGTATCGCTACAAATAGCGGTCCAACGATTTTGTAGGGGCGCTGCTTGCTGCGCCCGCTCGTAGGGGCGGCCTTTAGGCCCGCCCGAACATGGAGCAACAAATGAAGGTACGTTCGTCGGTCAAAAAGATTTGCGATAAGTGTAAGGTTATTCACCGTGGCGGTGTGGTGCGGGTGATTTGCAGCAACCCCAAGCACAAGCAGCGCCAGGGCTAATTCGTAGGACAGGCTTTCTAGCCTGTCCGGCACGATTTCGTAGGGGCGACC
>JACOSF010000039.1 GCA_016179005.1 Acidobacteriota bacterium
GCCGCTTGACCAGTTCATCGTGAAGCATCCGGATTATTTTTTTGGAAAGTCGCCGGAGCACGGCTACATCCAACCGGACAATCTGGAAATCCTGATCAACCATCTGAAGTGCGCAGCGTTCGAGCTGCCGATTAGGGCGGATGAGAAATTCGGCGACGTGGAATTGCCGGAGTTGTGCGCGCGTCTCGAAGAAGCCGGCTTCCTGCATCGCAGCGGCGAACACTGGCACTGGACGCAGGAGGCCTATCCGGCGGATACGATCAGCCTGCGCTCGGTGACCAGCGACAACTTCGTAATTATTGACATCACGGGCGAAGCGGAAGTAATCGGCGAAGTGGATTTTACGAGTGCGCTGGAGTTCGTGCATCCCAAGGCGATCTACCTCCACGAAGGGCAGCAGTACCACGTGGAGCAGTTGGACTTTCAAGAGCGTAAGGCCTACGTGAAGCGCGTGGACGTGGACTACTACACCGACGCGGTGCGCTATACGCAGGTGCGCGTGCTGGAAACCGCGGAGCATGCCAGCGTGCCGGGACCCGCGGAGCGCGCGCACGGCGACGTGCTGGTGCGCTCACAGGTGGTGGGCTTCAAGAAAATCAAATTCTTCACCAACGAAAACGTCGGCGCGGGGCAACTCGAGCTTCCGGAAAACGAAATGCACACCACGGCCTACTGGATGACGCTCGAGCGCGCGCTAGTGGAATCGCTCCCCTTCACGATTTCCGAGCGCCAGGCGGGCATGTTCGGCCTGCTGCATGCGCTGGAGTCCGTGGCCACGCTGCTGCTGATGTGCGACCGCCGCGACCTGGGCACGGCCATCGGCGAGCGGCCGCCCTCGTCGAACGTCGGCACGGAATTCGAGGAGCCGCCTTCGTTCGAGGAGATTCAAAACCTGACGCAGAGACGCGGAGAACGCAGAGGAACCGCAGAGGCGGGAGAGATCAAAGAGTATTTTGAGCCGAACCTGTATCTCTACGACGCGTATCCGGGCGGGATCGGGTTCAGCGAGCCCCTTTTTCGCGTGCATGATTTGCTCGTGGCGAAGACGCGCGAGTTGATTGCGGGTTGCGCGTGCGAGAAAGGGTGCCCGTCGTGCGTGGGCCCGGCCGGAGAAAAGCATGAGCAGGCAAAAGAGGCAGCGCTAGTCATTCTTGCTCGGTTAAGTGAAGAAGGATAGCCGCCGAGGCACAGCAGCATCGACAAGAATTAAGGCGAAAAGAGAAAATGGAAAATAGAAAATAGGAGGAAAAACAGAGGACAGCACCTGTAGGTTAGAGCTATTTTCTATTTTCTATTTTCTATTTCCTATTTTCTATTTTCGAGTTTCGGGAGCTGAATGAGTTCATCACTGAATGACAGGTTGAGCCGGATCGCGGCGTTGCGTCCAGTGCGCCGCGCTACGCCAGAGACTGCGGAGTGCGTGCAGCCCATCGGCGATCCGGACGCGCTCGCACAAATTGTCGGCGGGGAAGTACAGCGGAACGAGTACGGCGAGCACGTGGTGGTGCGGCGGTGGTACGCCGAGCCGGAAAGTTTTACGCCTCACGCCTCGGCGCTGCGACTGCTTGCTCCGGGGTCGGCGGCTGCGCTGAGCGATCCGCAACAGTGGCTCTTCCTCGACACGGAAACAACGGGCCTGGCCGGCGGCACCGGGACGTACGCGTTTCTGGTGGGCGTGGCGTGGTGGGACGCGGGCGGCTTGCAGGTCGAACAGTATTTCATGCGTGATTTCGGCGAAGAGCACTCGCTGCTGCTGGCGCTCGGCGAGCGGCTGCGCGAGCGGCCCGTGCTGGTGACGTTCAACGGCAAGACGTTTGATTGGCCGCTACTCGAAACGCGCTACCGCATGACGCGCGCGATCGAAGCGCAGGCGCTGCGCGCGCACCTCGACTTGCTGCATCCGGCGCGGCAATTGTGGCGGATGCGGCTCGCTTCGGTGCGTTTGACGGAGCTGGAAAAGCACGTGCTCGGATGGGACCGCGGGCCGGATCTGTGGAGCCAGATGATCCCGCAGCTCTATTTTGATTATTTGCGCGGCGGATCGGCCGTGCC
>JACOSF010000099.1 GCA_016179005.1 Acidobacteriota bacterium
AAGTGGCGGTAAAGAAAAACGAAGTAGCCGGTGCAGAGCACCATTCCAATCACCCACCACACCAACCCGATGCGCAGGCCGTAGTCCGCGGCCTTGGCGTTATGCACGGTGAGCGAGCGAGCTACGTCGGTTGCGGGCAGCACGAGCGGGTACAGCCCGAAGACGACGCTGGTGAGCATGCCCACGATGTAGGCGCACGACGCAAGGAAACCTTTGCGATCGTCGGCGCGCGCGAAAAAGACGCGCATCCCGGCCAGCCCCGCGAGCGCAATCAGCGGAAAGACGAAGCCCCAGGGGCGCTCGGTGAGATTGAGAGTCACCTGCGGCTGCACGCGAAATGTCACAGCAGTGACAATCACGGTAACCGCGGCAACGCCCCACCACAACAGGCTGCCCAGCCGCCGCGCGCGCTCCTGCAGCGCGCCTTCCGTTTTCACCGCGAGCCACTGCGCCCCGTGCAGTGCGAGCGTGAGCAGCGCCGCGACTCCCACGAGAATCGTGTACCAGTCGAGGATGCCCGGCGCGGGGCCGATGTTGAAGTTGGTCCACAGCGCCAGGAAAAAATAGCCGTGCTCGTCGAGCGGGACGCCGCGCACCACGTTGCCCAGCGCCGCGCCGAAGAACACCGCCAGCAGCAGGCTCGCGCCGCAAAACACCGCGTCCCAGAACGGCGCCCAGAGCGGCCCTGCGATGTGGCTGCGGAACTCGATGGAAATGGCGCGCAGGATGAGCAGCCAGAGCACAATCATCAGCGGCAGGTAGAAGCCGCTGAAGCTCGAAGCGTAAAGCGCGGGAAAGGCGAAGTAGAGCGTGCCGCCTGCAGCGAGCAGCCACACTTCGTTGCCGTCCCACACGGGGCCGATGGAGCGCAGCACGAGGCGGCGCTCGGCGTCCGTCTTGGCGACGAGCAGATGCAGGATGCCGGCGCCGAGGTCGAAGCCGTCGAGTACCACGTACATCGCCAGCATCAGAGCAATCAGGCAGAACCAGATGGTTTCCATGTTCATGCCTCCTCACGCCGCCCGCGCCGCAGCGCTTGCCGCGGCGTGCCCTGAGCCATCCGGCTCGGGCCCGTGCTCGATTTCGCGGTACACGAGAAACAGGAACAGAATGCTCAGCACGGTGTAGAGGCCCATGAATCCAATCAAGGTGAACCAGGCGTTGCCCGCGGCCACCTGCGGCGAAACGCCGTCGCGCGTGCGCATCAGGCCGTAGATGAGCCAGGGCTGGCGGCCCAGCTCAGCGGTCATCCAGCCGGCAGTGTTGGCGATGTACGGGAACGGCAGCGAGAGCAGTAGGGTCCAAAGCGTCCAGCGCGAGGTGTAAAGCGTGCCGCACCAGAGTTTCCACGCGGCCACCACGAGGATGGCGATGAAGATGGTCCCCAGCCCGACCATCACATGGTAGCTGTAGTACACAAGCGGGATGTTGTCCGGCCACTGCTCTTGCGGGACTTCGCTCAGCCCCTTCACTTCCGCATGCCAGCGCTGGTAGGTGAGAAAGCTGAGCAGGCGCGGAATCACCAGCGGATTGTCGAGGCGGCGCTTCTGCACGTCGGGCTGGCCGAGGATGGCCAGCGGCGCGCCCTCTTTCGTCTCGAACAGCCCTTCCATCGCCGCCAGCGTCACCGGCTGATGCAACGCGACCATGCGGCCCTGCGCGTCGCCCGTGGGAAACATTTGCAGCACGGAAGAGATGACGCCAACAGTCACAGCGATGCGCACGAACGTGCGGCCGTAATCCTCGTACTTGTGCGAGAGCAGGTAGAACGCGCCGACCGAGGCCATCACGAAGCACGCGGTGATCACCGCGCCGTTCATGTTGTGCGCGTATTGCCAGAGCGCCCAGGGGTTCAGCAGCAGCCCCCAAAAATCACTCAGCAGGATTTCACCGTGCGGCCCGAGGGTGTAGCCGACGGGATGCTGCATCCACGCGTCGGTGGCGATAATCAGATAGCCGGAAAGCCAGGAGCCGATGAACACCATCAGCGCAGCAAACCAGTGGCCGCGCGGGCCGAGACGCTTTTCGCCGAAGAGCAGCAAGCCGAGGAACGACGACTCCAGGAAAAAGGAGAACACGCCTTCCATGGCCAGCGTC
>JACOSF010000013.1 GCA_016179005.1 Acidobacteriota bacterium
GACAGCACCTGCACATTAGCGATGGTGAGCACCTTGAACCCGGACGCCGCGAAACGCACTTCGTAGAAGCCGGCGGACAGATTGCGCAGAAGAAAGCGGCCCGCCTCGTCGCTTTCGGCGGCATACAACGTATTGCTCGCCTGGTCTCTCGCTTGCACGTTGGTCTTCGGGATTACCGCGCCGGTGACGTCGGTGACATTGCCCGTGATGGCGCCCAACGATCCGGAAAGATTGAACTGGATGTAAGACCTGGTGGAGCGGCTGAGCTCACGGCCGCTGTGTTCGGCCAGGATGCGCGAGAACGACGCGGCATCGAAGTCGTCCGCGGTGCCTTCCTTGCCGTCGGGACCGCGGCTGCGCAAGAGAATCCAAGCGATTTCCTGCGTCATTGGCTCGACCTTGGTGCGCTGCCCTGCGTCTGGCTTGCTCGCGTCGCGCTCGATTACCTGACGGTCCGTATAACGGGCATCGATTCGGAAGATGACGTAGTACGGATGGCCCCAGGCGTCGGCCAATGAGTCGAGGTTGATTCCCGCGCGCTGCAACAGGGCACGATATTCCGGCTCGGTGGCGGGGAATTTTCCTTGCGTGCCCGCCTGCGAGGCCAGTGCGTCATCGAGTTTTCTTCGCGACTCGCGGAAGTAGTCGATGCCGGCGGAGGCGACCCTGACGTCGTCGTACACGTCAAAGCGCCCGTCCGGGCCGGCACTGGAGATGTTCACTTTGTACCAGTTCTGTTCCGTGACGAAATCGGCGAGGTAAGCGTGACCCCAGGGGTCGCGCAGCGCGGCGAAATCGATTCCCTGCCGCAGCAGCTCGCCCTGAAGCGTGGTGGTATCGCGGACGTAGCCGCCGGTGCGCGCGTGGTGCTCGTCGATTGCCCGGCCGATAGCCTTCGCGCAGCGGAGGAAGTAGGGCCAGTCAAGCTCCGTGACGGAAAAATCGTCGCCGGTGCCGGGCTTTTTGTCTGGGCCAGCGCTGGAGAGGATCAGAGATTCCAGGTCCCGCCGGGGCTCAAAGACTTCGCGGAACGCCATGCCCCAGGGGTCGCGCAGCCGGTCGAACTGGATTCCCGCGGCGCTTAGAATGCGGCGCATTACAGCAGCGTCCTTCGGGTATTCTTCGGTCTTGCGGAAGTGTTCCGTGAGGGCCTCGCGGAGGGGCTTGAGCTGCGGCTCGAGCAGCGAAGCGAAGACCTTCCTCTTGTCAGCTTCGAACGCCTCGGAAGCAAAGGTCCTGACACTGTAATAGCCGCGGTTCAAGATGACCTCGGCAACGAGCTCGAGCCCATCCGGAAGAGGCTGCGAGAGATCAAGCTTGTCGAGGTCGCTGCGCCGCACCCCGGCCAGGTCCTCGCTGTCGTACCCGAAACTTGTATACGGGTCATAGAAACCCCACCGCGAACCGAAATCGTGATCGGTGCGGGCGCGCTCCTCGACGGCCTTGTCGGTGACCACCACGCCCAACGCGCCGGCCACGCCCGCGCCGCCCGGCGCCTGCACCCGGAAATCGGCGCGGACTTCTTCGCCCGGGCGGTAGGTCGCGCGCGCCATCTGCACGTTGAGCTTCAGCTCGCGGTCTCGCGGGAACAGCACCTTGTGCCAGCCGCTCACTTCGCGGGCTTTCTCTTCGTGCTCCCCTTTCGACGGGAATTGGCCCAGCGAATACGCCACGATGGCGATTTCGTCCTCGAACTTCGGATACGGCGGGAACATAACCGTGGCGCGCCCCTTGCGCAGCCGCACGGCCTGCGATGCGACGGGATGTCCCTCGCTCAGCGCGTCCACAAAGACGGGCAGGTCGGGTTGGGCGGCCTCCAACTTCACGACGATGGGCTCGCCGGCGCGGTACAGTGCCTTGTCGGTTTCCACGCGGAGCTGATTCCGCGAATTCGACAACCAGAAGGACTCCGTGTGGTGCCCGATCCTCCCTTTTCGGTCGCGCGCTTCGAAATAGAGATCATTGTCAGCATTGGAGTCGGATTCCGGCAGCACGAACCGCGCCACTTTGGCAACGCCGTAACGGTTCGTGTGGATTGTGCGCAGCGGCTTGAGCGGCGGCGCTTTGGATTCATCACTCGTTTCTGCATCCTCGTCTTCCTGGCTGAGGACGACATCGCACTGCGCGGGCAGCCCGTCGGCATAAAACGTCGTGACGTAGAACTCCAGCGGTAAACCTTCCTGCTGGTTTTGCGGGGAGATCACGTAGACGTGAATGGACTCCTTCGTCAGGCGCAGGGAAAGCCGCCGTTGCTCGGTGCGGCCGGTGGAGGCGTCGGTGAAATACGTGGCGTAGGAGAGGTCGTTGAAGCGGGAGTCGTCCTCGTCGGCGAGAACGTTGTGCTCAGCGAAGAGAGCCACGCGGGCGAGGAAGCGGCCGCTCGCATCGGTGTCGCCCTCGTACTTTTCGGCTTCCTCAGTCTCCCACTTCTGCTCGCGGTAGTTCCAGTGGCGCTGGGTTTCGCGCACCACGCGGACGTGCCCGCGCGGGACCGCTTTGCCGAAGAGGTAGTCGGCGCGCACCTCGATTTCGGCGTCTTGCCCGGGCAAGTAGTAAGCATGGTCAGGTTTCGCCAGGACAGTGAAAGCAGGCAGGTCGTAGCGGCTGATTTTCACCGCGGCCGAAGCGCCGTTGGTGCCGAGACGACTGCCCTTTTGGTCTGTTCCTTCGGCCTGAATGCGGTAGTCGCCGAGGCGCTGGTTATCGGGGATGGTCCAATCGCCGCTGGCGATGCCGAACTTCGAAGTGCTCAGCGTGGTGCGAAAGACGACGGTTTCTTCCGGATCGTGAATAGTGAGCCGGACCGGCTCGTCGGCCATCGCGCGATGCGCGGCGTCGAAGACGAGCGCGCGCATGTGTAGGGTCTGGCCCGGCTGGTAAAGCGGCTTGTCAGTGGAAAGAAGTACCTTAGCCAACGTGAAGACCCGGATGCTGCGCTCGGCTTCGGCGACGAATTGCCCGCGCCGCCCAGTGACTTTCAGGTCGAATTCATCGTCGCCCGCCGGGGCGGGCAGGCGGAGGTGGAGCACGGCATAGCCACGGGAATTGGTTTTTCCAGTGCGCTTGAGTTGCGCCGCAAGTTCTTCGCCGTCGACGTCCACGGCGGTTTCGATCAGCACGCCGGGGACGGGTCGCCAAGTCACCGGATGCACCGCGCGCACCCGCACGAGGTACATCCCTTCGTTGGTGACATATTCCGGTGCGGCCACGTACAGCTCAAAGACGTCCGGAGTGACTTCCGCAAGAGCGAGAATGCCTTCCGCAGGAGGACGCGCGTTTTTCTCCACAGCTTCGGCGCTCACGCGGTAACGCAGGCGATACCAGATGAGCTCGCCGCGTTCCTTCTCTTTCAAGTCAGAAAGAGCGAAAACCATCTTCACAGTGCCCAAGCCGGGCGCGATCGTTTCCGTGCGCTCGGCGGCCCCGCGGACGACACCCCGCGGGTCCAGTAGCTCCAGTGCGATGTGCGCCGCGAGGGGCTCCGTGCCGGAATTCGCGACGCGGAGAGAGACGTTTACTTGATTGTCAAGCAGTTGGACCTGCGTGACAGCCTCGTCCACGCGAAGGGATTCGCGCTGCGATTGCGTCGCCGCCGAAAAATGAATCAGGAGAAAACCAAGCGCAAGGAACAGCAACAGAAGACCGCACCACCCCGGACGAGTCATCCCCCACCTCCACCCGGAGAATCAGAGCCCGCATACCACCCCTGGCTTGCGTAGATGCTCTGGCCGGCTGCGGCGCTGCCCAGGAGGGTAGCATGACAAGTGCCGAAGGCGAGCTACTCCGGCGTCTGGCAGTCTCCTGCAACTGGCCCGCCTGTCTCTGGCCGAGCGCAGATATTGGTTGTTTGCAGCATGGATTCGACGTAGTCTGGTAGGCCTCCAGCCGCTCGACGCTGGCATCTGTATGGACGGAGGGCGCTCCCAGTCTTCCTTTTCGTCCGGCCGGCAAGGTACCACATCGCCAAGGATGCGTCGGAACGCGGCCTCATCAGGCCAGGGCGCGGCAGCCGGTACTGCTGCCAAAAAGGAGTTCGATGAAGCACGCCGAGATTTTCCAGGCCTGGGGACGCATCCTGACCGGCCGCGCACCCTCGATGTCCATCGAAATCACCAAGGAATGCCCGCTGCGGTGTCCCGGGTGCTACGCCTACGAGGACGCGCACCTGGGCGGCGGAATCACGCTGCGCCAGCTCTCCGACTACAAAGGGGACCAACTGGTGAAGGGCGTGCTCGACGTGGTGGACCACCACAAGCCGCTGCACATTTCGATGGTGGGTGGCGACCCACTGGTGCGCTGCCGCGAGCTGGAAGTCCTGCTGCCCCAATTGAACGAGCGCGGAATCTTCGTGCAGGTCGTGACCAGTGCGTTCCGCCCCATCCCCGCGGCGTGGGCCTCGCTCTCCCGCTTGAACGTGGTGGTTTCCATTGACGGCCTCGAGCCGGAACACAACGAGCGGCGCAAGCCCGCCACCTATGAGCGCATCCTGAAAAACATCGTGGGTCATCACGTGGTCCTCCACACGACGATCACCGGTCAAACCATGCGGAGGGCCGGCTATTGGGAAGAGTTTCTGCAGTTCTGGACGCCGCGCGCTGAGATCAAGAAAGTGTGGATCAGCCTGTTCACGCCGCAGCGCGGGGCTGCCGAGGCTCCCGAATTCCTCACCATTGAGGAGCGCGATCGCGCCATCGCGGACCTTTTCCGCCTGCGCGAGAAATTTCCCAAGCTGGACATGGCCAAGGCGCTGATCAAGGAATTTGCCCGGCCGCCGCAATTTCCTGACCAGTGCGTCTTCGCCAAGACCACGCTCACGCTTTCCGCGGACCTGCGCACAAAAGTCGAGCCCTGCCAATTGGGTGGCGATCCAGACTGCGCGCGTTGCGGATGCGTTGCCTCCATGGGGTTGGCTGCGGTGGGAAACCACGTGCTCGTGCCCGGGTTGACCGCGGGAATGATCTTCCACGCGTCGGCGAAAATCGGCGGAATGGTCGCGAAACTCCGCGACGCCAGGCCGGTCGCCGTGCCTTCCTGCGAGCAGGAAGCGGAAGCGCCGCCAGCCGTTTGAAACCCCTCATTTCGATTCTAAGCAGTGCGGCAGCCTGTCACCTTCATTTTGCGGCGTGGTGACGGACGTCGCGCCCAGCCACAATGTAAATCACGTCTTCGGCGATATTGGTGGCGTGGTCGGCGATGCGCTCAAGGTTCTTGGCCACCAGGATGAGTTCAAAGGCCGGAAACACAACGGTGGAATTCTCCATCATGTAGGTGAGCAATTCTCGAAACACCTGGTCGCGCAGGTGATCCACCTGATCGTCGCGGAGCATGACGCCACGCGCCATCTCGATGTCTTTGTTCACCAGGGCGTTTAGGCTGTCGCGGACCATCTCTTCGGCGGCCCGGCTCATGCGCGGCAAATCAATGTAGGGGTTCACGCGCGGATGCCGGACCACGCGCATCGCCGATTGCGCGATGTTCACCGCCTGGTCGCCGATGCGCTCCAGGTCGGCGTTGATGCGCGAGACGGCCAGCACGAAACGCAAATCGCTAGCCATCAACTGCTGCAACGCGAGCATTTGAACCACACGGTCGTCGATCTCCATCTGCATCTGGTTGATCGCCGGCTCTTCTTCGATGACCCCCTGTGCCAGGGCCTCGTTGCTCTCCAGCAGCGCCTGCACCGACTGGTGGACGGCGCGCTCCGCCAGACTGCCCATCCACAGCAGGCGTTCCTTCATTTCTTCCAATTCCTGTTCGAAGTGGCGTTCCATGGTTCTCCTATCCAAAGCGGCCGGTGATGTAGGCCTCCGTGCGCGGATCCACCGGCGTTGTAAACAAGTGTGGCGTCGGACTGAATTCCACCAGCGCTCCGCTCAGCAGGAAGGCGGTGAAATCGCTCACCCGCGCCGCTTGCTGCATGTTATGCGTGACGATGACGATGCTGTAGCGCTTCTTCAATTCGAACATCAGTTCCTCAATCTTTGCGGTCGAAACAGGGTCCAGCGCTGACGCCGGCTCGTCCATCAGCAGGACCTCCGGCTGCACCGCCAGCGCGCGGGCGATGCACACGCGCTGCTGTTCACCCCCGGACAGCTCGAGCGCATTCCGCTTCAAGCGGTCTTTCACCTCGTCCCACAGGGCCGCGGAGCGCAGCGCCTGCTCCACGCGGTCGTGCAAGTCACTCCGCGAACTGGCCAGCCCATTGATGCGCACCCCGAAAGCCACGTTGTCGTAAATCGATTTGGGAAACGGGTTGGGTTGCTGGAAGACCATTCCCACGCGTCGCCGCAGGTTGATCACATCGAAGTCCGAGGCGTAGATGTCGCGACCGTCGAGCAGCACCTTTCCTTCCACTCCCACGCCGGGAATTGTATCGTTCATGCGGTTCAGAGTCCGCAGCAACGTCGATTTACCGCAACCCGAGGGCCCGATGATTGCCGTGACCAAGTTGCGGTAGAACGGCAGCGTGACGTCCTGCACCGCCGCCCGCTCCCCGTAACGGATGGTGAGCTTCTCCGTGTCAATCACCGTGCCAGGCGTCGCGGACGGGGCTTCGCGCACTTGAGGCTGCGTCTTGAGCAGCGGGAAGTCGCGTGCCGTCGCTAGATCCATGAAAAGTCTCCCAATCTCTGGCCCTTCGCAAGCATCCTGCGGCACTCCCTCATACGGAATACAGCCGCCGCGCCAGCACCACTCGCGCGATCACATTCGTCAGCAGCACCAGCATCAGCAGAACAAGCCCGGCCGCCCAGGCCTGCCGGTGCCAATCTTCGTACGGCGCGATCGCATAGGTGAAGATCATGACAGGCAGTGAGGCAGTCGGCTCATTCCAGCCTGGGCTCCAGAAGCGGTTACTGAACGCCGTGAACAGCAGCGGCGCCGTCTCTCCCGCCACCCGTGCCAGGTCCAGGAGGATTCCGGTGACAATCCCCCGCATCGCCGCCGGAATAACCACCAGCACAATCGCGCGCCACTTGCTCGAGCCGAGCGCCAGCGCCGCGTCGCGCAGACGCTTCGGTACCGCTCGCAAGAATTCCTCCGTACTGCGCACGGCGATGGGGATCATCATGATACCCAGCGCAAATCCTCCCGCCAGGGTCGAGAAATGCTTCATCGGCAGGACGAACAGGCCATAGGCAAAGATCCCGATCACGATGGACGGAACGCCGTTGAGCAGGTCTGTGGCATAGCGCACCAGGAAGGAAGATGTCTTCCCGCCAAACTCCGCCAGGTAGACGCCGCCGAGAAATCCGATGGGCAGCCCAATCAGCGAGGCCAAGGCCAGCAGTTTGAAGCTTCCCACAATCGCGTTGGCCATTCCGCCGCCCGATTCGCCCACCGGCTTCGGTAATTGCGTGAAGAAAGCCCAGTTCAACGCGGAAGCCCCTTTCACTGCCAGGTACCCCAGAATGAAAAACAGCACGCCGGCTGTGAGCAGCGTGCACAGAGCGGTCACGCTCAGCATGAACACGTTGACGCTTTTTCGCCAAAGCATCCGCAAAGTCATGCGTGCGCCGCCATTTTCCGCGTGGTCGCCAGGATCAGCAGCCGTGCTACCCCGTTGATGATGATGGTCAACACAAACAGTACCAGGCCGAGTTCAACCAGTGCGTGCACATAGAGGTCGCTCGTGGCTTCGGTAAACTCGTTGGCGATCACTGCGGCAATCGAGTAGCCCGGTGCAAACAGCGAAGAGGTGATCTTTGGATCATTCCCGATGACCATGGTCACCGCCATGGTTTCGCCCAGCGCGCGTGCCAGCGCCAGAAAAATCGAACCCACGATGCCCTTCCGGGCGTACGGCACCACAACCTTCATCGTCGATTCCCATCGCGTAGCCCCCAGCGCCAGCGCCGCCTGACGCTGCTGTGCCGGCACGGCCAGCAGCACCTCGCGCGACACCGAGATGATAAAGGGCACAATCATGATCGCCAGCACAACGCTCGCCGTCAGCAGCCCCACCCCGTACATGGGGCCCTGGAACAGCGGCAGAAATCCGAGGGTCTTGTTCAGAAACGGAAGCACGCTGGTTCGCATGATGGGCACGAGAATGAAGATGCCCAGCAAGCCGTAGATCACGCTGGGTACTGCCGCCAGCAACTCGATCAGGAAGGTCAGGGGATCGGAGAGGCGGTGCGGCGCCAGTTCGGAAAGAAAGATGGCCGCGCCGATCCCCACCGGAATGGCGATGATCAGGGCCACCGCCGAAGTCACTACCGTCCCGAAAATGAACGGCAACGACCCGAAATTTTCAAAGACGGGATCCCAGGTTTTCGTCCAGAGGAACTGCCAGCCGAACTTCTGCCGAGAAAGGGCCGAATTGAAGTACAGCTCGCAAACGATCAGCGCGGTGATCAAAAAGATGCTGGCCGCAAAAATCAGCGTGAGCAGATGAGCAGCTTGGTCGCCGGAGCGAAGCCGCCCGAGAAAGACGCGCGCCCGGCTGGGGCCGGGCGCGCCTTCCATCGGTCTGGAGACTGTTGCCATCCTATTTCACTTTGTCGACGGCTTTGAGGATCTGCGCCGCCACTTCCTTCGGCAGCGGCGCGTACCCCAGCGGCTCGGTGTACTTTTGTCCATCCGTGGCCATCCACTTCAGGAAGTCCTTGATCACCGCCTTCTTGGCGGAGTCCTGGATGTTTCCCGGCACCAGCAGCCACGTGAAACTGGCAATGGGATACGCGGTCTTTCCCGGCGCATTGGTAATGGATACGCGGAAGTCCGCGGGCATGGACTTGGCCGCCCCGGCAGCCGCCGCGGTTGTGCTCGCCAGATCGGCCTTCACAAACTCGCCCGCAGCGTTCTGCACCCGGCCGTAGAAGAGGTTGCTTTGCAATGCGTAGACCAGTTCGACGTAGCCGATCGAGTTCGGTGTCTGCTTCACCAGCCCCGATACGCCCTCATTTCCCTTGCCGCCGAGCCCGACGGGCCAATTGACGGATGTGCCTTTTCCGACTTCGTTCTTCCACTCGTCACTGATTTTGGAGAGAAAGTCCGTCCAGATGTAGGTCGTCCCGCTGCCGTCGGACCGCCGCACCACCACGATGTTCTCGTTGGGCAGGCTGACCTTTGGGTTGTGCTTAGTGATCGCCGGGTCGTTCCACTTTTTGATTCTGCCAAGGAAGATACCCGCCAGAGCATCCCGGCTGAAATTCAATTCCACGCTCACTCCCGGAATGTTGTACGTGGGAACATCTGCGCCCAGGACCGTCGGGAAGTGCAGAATCGCCACCTTGCTTTGCGCGAGCTGTTCATCGCTCATCGGGCCGTCCGAGGCGCCGAAATCCACGGTTCCCGACGTAATCTGCCGGATCCCACCGCCGGAGCCAATCGACTGGTAGTTGATCTGGATGTTTGGTTTCACTTTGCGGTACTCGTCAAACCACTTCGAGTAAATGGGATACGGGAACGTGGCGCCCGCGCCGGTCAGCGACATCACGCCGTTCTGGGCCAGCGCCGCCCCGCCAAAGCTGAGCGCGAGCACCGCTACAACCAGCATTGAGAAACTCTTCTTCATACATTCTCCTCTCTCGTCTATTCGGTTAGAGCTTGGTCCCTTTCTGTTACCATTCTGTGACAGAAACATGACACCTGTGTGACAGAGGGGGATGCCGGGCGAGCCGGCACCCCCCTCCGGTTCCGCTCAGAACTTGTAAATGACGTCAAACTGCAGCCGCTTGAGGATGCTTTCCCTCGTCGGCGTCGTCGTGGTGACTAGGGGCCGCCCGAATAGCCCGGTGAACCCCAACTGCACGTTTCGGTACGTCTGGTAATTGAGAACCACACGGTGGTTGAAGACGTTTGTGGGCACCCGCAGATCGCTGAAGTTGAACGCATCCACCGTTGCTTCCCGCTCGATGTGGATGTAGCTGTACCCCCATTGCCAGTCGCCCTTCTCTTGCTGGCGACCAAATAGGAGGTCCGTCCAGTAGCCGCTACGGTCCCGCGGATTGCACGGTGTCTGGTTGGCCAGGGGCACGTTGACCAGGTTGCGGCACGCGCGCGTGTTGTTCACGAAGTCCAACTGCGCCATGACCGGCCACCGCGACCATGGAGTTTTGAAGTCCAGGCGGCCGATCACATCCAAGAGGCCGAACTTCGATTCGTACTGACTGCCATTGCTCGAGGCCGCATTACTGTTCGAGCTCCCGCCGATTGTGGCCGCCGCCCGCGCAGCGCGCAGCGCATCCGCATTCTGGTAGTTGGTGAAACCCACGTAGCCTCCGAATTTCACGTAGTCACCCAGCTTCCAGTTGGTTTGCAACTGCCCGCCATAGATGAAGGTGTCCGGCTTCGTCGAGACTTCGATCACCGGCAGTTGGAAGGCAACCAGCGAAATCCGCTCCAAGACCGGATTGTTGATTTTCCAGGTCAGCGACTCGGAGAATCCTTCCGGGTTCAAGTCGTTGTCCCAGGTCAGCTCCGTGCGATACCACGTGTAACCGAACTTGCCCACGGTCATGCTGAAGGGATGGAGCCACTTCGGGTCGTACTTAATGAACGCCCGGTCGATGAAAAACGGCTTGCGCGTAAAGCCGTTCGTCAGTGTCTGGTTTGTGGAGATGGGATCGTTCGTGTCGCCGCTGCCCAGGCTGAAGCCACCCGAGAATTCGTCGTTGAACTTGGCCGTGGCGTTGAAGCGCAGACGCACCCGATAGCGGACCCGGTTCGGATTCTGCGTCGCCACAGGTCCGCCGCCATAGAAGGGCTCGAAGCGCATGCGTGCATCGCCGCTGAACGAAAACGGCCCGAAGCGGCCCACTTTGCCGTCATTCGCTTTTTTGTACGCGCCAAAATCTGTTTCCACCTGGGTCAGCCTGTCGTCTATTTTCTTCACCTCCCCATTCTGGGGCGGAGCGGCGGCGGGCACCGCGGACGCGGGTGCGCTCGCAGTCGGAGTTTCGCTTTTCTCCACCTTGCGCTCCATGGCTTCCATTTTTTCCTGCTGTGCGCGCAGCGCCGTGCGCTGGGCTTCCAGCTCCCGGCTCTGGTCGGCGATCATGCCTTTCAGTTGCTCGATTGCCGCGAGCATGTCTTCATTGGACGCGGCTTTCTCCTTCGGCTTTTCCGCAGCCTTCGCGGCTGCCGTCGTAGCTTTTGCGCCGCCGCTGGCATCTTTCCCATCTGTTCCTGCCACGCACACCGGTGCTGCCATCAGCCCAACCAGTATCAACAACACACCGATTGCCCTTCTGCACTTCGGCATAGCTGCCTCCTCAATGGAATTCACTCTGTGTTGATTGAAAAGTTTCGCGGACCTGAAGCTCCCCCTCGATCTGCGCGACGCCACCATAGAAGCCCAATGTGACCGTTCCGTGACCGCGTTGTGAAATCTGCGTGACACCGCCGTCCGGAAGAGGTGAGGGCGGGGCCGGTTCAGGGGTACCGGCCCCGCGTGACAGGCAGGGAGGGGACTTTGCAAAACGCTATTCCTGTTCGGAATCGAAAACATCCGTTGAGGCCACTTCCCGCGGCTGCTGGGCGTCCAATTCGCGCCCGCGCCCGTGCCGCACATCGAGGCCGCGCACCCAATACACCACATCCTCAGCGATGTTGGTGCAATGGTCCGCGATTCGCTCCAGGTAGCGGGAAACCAGCACAAACTGCACGTTGGAGGCGACCGTATCGGGGCATTGGGCCATTTCCGCCAGCAACCGCTCGAAGACCACATCGCGGAAGCGGTCCACGGCGTCGTCGCTCTGGAGGACCGCGGTGGCCAAGTCCACGTTGCGGTAGATCAATGCTCCCAGACTCTTGCTGACCATGGCCCGCACCGCTGCGGACATCGGCTCAAATTCCGGCGGGGTGGTCGCCGGCGCCATGTCCGCCAGCGAAATCACCCGTTGTCCGATGTTCACGGCAAGGTCTCCCATGCGCTCGAGGTCGTTGTTGATCCGCAGGGTCGCCACGATCAGACGGATGTCCTGCTCCGGCAGCGCCCCGCCCCTCAGCAACTTCACGGCCTGTTCGTCAATCACAATTTCCATTTCGTTGATGCGCGGCTCGTTGTAGAAAATTTCGCTCACCAGCGTCCCCGCCCGCGGACCGTGCCGCTCCAGCAGCGCCAGGATCGCCCGGTTCACGGCTCCCTCCACCGTGCGCGCCATGGACACCAGGTAGTTCACCAGCGTGTCCGTGTAGAAGTTCTTTGGGTCCCTCGCTGCGGTTGCCATCGAGTGCCTCCGACAGTTTTTCGAGCATTCCGACGGTGAACTCATGGTTCGGGTTCGGCCGATCCAGCGGCAGAAACATGGCCAGGAGCAGGAGCACGCCTATCGTCGTAATTGGGAGCCAGGTCAGCAGGTCCATGGTGCACCCCGAAGCCAGCGTGGCAGAGTTTTGTGACACTGCGATGATGCGCGGATGATGTTTCGGCTACTACTCCAGATTTCAAGCGGTCGTAGTACTGGGACCTGTGGGTGCTAGATAGCAGGAAGGAATATCGAAAAGGTCGAGCCGCGGCCTACTTCGCTTTCCACTTCAATCCGTCCGCCGTGGGCTTCCACCAGGTGCTTGGCGATGGAGAGTCCCAGCCCGGTGCCGCCGGCTTCGCGTGAGCGCGCGGCATCTACGCGGTAGAACCGCTCGAAAATTCTCTGCTGGTCATCCCGCGGGATGCCAATCCCTGTATCCGTGACGTCAATTTTCACCTGCCCATCCTCGATGCTGGCGTGAATGGCAATCTTTCCGCCCGCCGGAGTGTACTGCACGGCGTTGTCCAGAATGTTTTGCAGCACCTCGGCCAAGCGCCGCGCGTCGCCGCGGACCTGGGGCAGGCTCGCGGGACATTCGACAGAAAGGGTCAACTGCTTCTGCGCGGACCGGAAGCGCGCCGTATCCACGCACGACTCCACCAACGCTGCGACATTCACCGGATAAAACTCCAGCTCCAGCTTGCCTGCTTCGATGAGCGACAACTTCAGCAGGTCGTCGGTCAAGCGGTCCAGCCGGGCGGAGTGCTCGCGGATGATTTCTACGAAGCGCCGGCGGTTCGTGGTGTCGTCCAGCGCGCCGCCGAGCAGCGTTTCGGCAAATCCCTGAATGGCCGTCAGCGGCGTCTTGAACTCGTGCGATACGTTGGCCACAAAATCCTGCCGCACTCGTTCCAGCCGGCGCAGCTCGCTGATGTCGTGCAGCACCAGCACCGCGCCCGTCGCCCTGGATGACCACCAGCAAATCCGACTGGCGGATCACTTCCACCATCGAACGGCCCTCGCTCTGCGTCGCCTCCACGCCGAGGTCCCGGCAGAACGCCTCATTCAAGAAGGCCACGCGCCCCTCGGGACCAATCACTGCAACTCCCTCCACCATGCCGCGCAGGATGGCTGCGGAGCGATTCCGCTCCTCGGTGAGCGACGCAATAGTCTGCGCAAGGTGCGCTGCGGTTTCGTTCAGCGTGTGCCCGAGGTCCGTCAGTTCGTCGCCCTGTCGTTCCACGGAAATGGGACGAAAATCTCCCTGGGCTACGCGTTCGGAAAACTGCCGCAGCCGCGCTATGCGTCCGGCCAGAGCGCGGGAAAGCAGGAGCGAAGCACTGCCGGCCAGCAAAAGGATGACGAGCGATGCCGTCCACAACCGCCGCCGAAAATCCCTGATTTCCTCGTCAATCTTGGCCAGCGGTAGCGCCAGACGAATCACAACCGTTCCTGCCGAACCATTCTGGGCCGGCGGTTGTCGCAAGGCCAGATAGACGAGGTCGCGGTTAACGGTGTGACTGAAGCGCACAGCCCGCCCTTCGCCCGTCGCCATCGCCTCGCGGACTTCCGGACGCCCGGCGTGATTTTCCATGTGCTGCGCGTCTTCGGCGGAGTCGGCGAAGACGCGGCCGTCGTCAGCGATGACCGTGACTCGCGCGCCACTTTCGGCCATCCATCTGGTCCATTCGCGCAGGGCGACGTTATCGGCGAGATCCGGCGGGCGGCTTTGCACCAGCCGGCCCAGTGAGTTCAAATGCTCGAAGCCGGAGCGCACGTAGTCCCGGCGCAGCGCTTCGACGGCATAGAGATCCACCGCCAGAAGCACCAGCACGAACAGCAGCGGGTAAATGATCCCGAGTTTCCAGAACAGGCTAACTCGCATGATGTTCGAAGAGGTATCCGGCGCCGCGCAGTGTTTTCAGATAGACCGGATTCTCCGCGTCTTCCTCGATTTTTTCGCGCAGGCGGCGCATGCACGCGTCCACGCTGCGCGGCGTCACAAAGCGCTCCGTGCCCCACACCGCATCCAGCAACTGGTCGCGCGTGTACACTTTGTTGGCATGGCTGGCTTGCCAGAAAATAGAGCAGCCGGAACTCCAGCGTGCTAAGCACCAGCGGTTTTCCATTCCGCGTGACGCGGTAGCCCTCCGGATCAATCACCAAGCCTCCCGCCGCGATGGATTCTTTTGCTTCGGCGCCGGAAGTGTCCGCGCGTCGTAGAAGTGCTTTCACGCGGGCCACCAGTTCGCGCGGGCTGAACGGCTTGGTCACGTAATCGTCAGCGCCCAGTTCGAGTCCGATGACGCGGTCGGATTCATCGCCGCGCGCGGTCAGCATCAGAATGGGCAGACGGTTCAGTTTTTCGTCCCGCCGGATCGCCTTGCAGATTTCCAGGCCGGAAAGACGTGGAAGCATCAGGTCAAGCAGAAGCAGGTCTGGCGGTGATTTCTTTAATTGCTCAAGGCCAGTTAGCCCATCGCGCGCCGCGCCCAGCGAAAATCCTTCCTGCTCCAGGTTGTACCGCACCAGTTCGATGATGTCGCGGTCGTCTTCGATGATCAGCACACGTTTCATTCTTGCTCCCCGCTACCATAGCTGTGGATGTGCAGTATACATGCGAGTGGCGGGGAATGGCGGCGTAAGCTGGCGGTTTCAGTAGGTTGCAAATGGTTTGTGCTCCTCTTCTGTATGCACAGTTTTTGGGAGCATTCGCGCCTATTGTGCACACTTCTTGCGTAACTTTTGCGGCCCGAATCTGTGGCCAGGAGGTCGATGAGAAGGAACTTCGACCCCATCCTCGGGATCTTTAAAGGAAAGAAAGAACGCCCCTTGCAATGAATGGAGGTTGCCGGCTAACAGTCTCTGCGCATGCCCTATGACCTGCAAAGTTCAAGTACAGGAGTCGATCGGATTTCTGGGGATGGCCACGCTGACCTCGAGGTCCCGAAGCAGATTCCACGACTTGTTGTGGCGTGTTGCCATATGTTGTGTCGTACACCATCCTCATTGGAAGTGATTGAGCCTGACCACGAATCATAGAAAATGGCCGGTGACCGAGACCCCATCCCGTACTAGATTTTGTCTTTTCAGAGCGATAGGATTACCACCCAATGGACAGGGCGAGGAAAGATCAAACCTGAGACACGGGGGGAACCCACAATGGGCATAATTGATCATCCTGTGTTGTTGTTTGCATTGCTGTTGGTGGTTTTGCTGGGCGTAGTGGAGATTGGATTCCGGCTGGGGTTGCGGGCCGCCGCCACCGGCGACGAAAAGTTTCATGAACAGATCGTGGGAGCGCGAAACGGCATCGTTACGCTGCTCAGTCTTTTGCTCGGTTTCATGCTCCCAATGTCCCTAACGCGCTTTGATCAGCGCAGGCATTTTGCAATCGAAGAAGCGAAGGCTATCGGAACGACCAGCCTCCGCGCGCAGATGCTGCCCGAACCGGCTCGGAGCAAGTCGCATGACCTCATGCGGGAATATGTCGATGCTCGCCTAAAGTTCTTTGAAGCAGGGCTGCATGCGGAAAAGTTGCAGGCGGCCGATCTTGGCGCAAAGCAACTGCAGAACGAATTATGGAAGCAGAGTGTGGCGGCTGCCCAGTTGAGTCCGACGCCCATCACGGCCTTGTTTGCCCAGTCGCTGAACCAGATGATTGATTTGAGTGAAGAGAGGCTTGCGGCCCTTGAAAACCGCATCCCCAGTTCGATCTGGCTCATGCTAGTGCTGATCTCCCTGCTGACCTGCCTGACGGTCGGCTGCAGCTTGCGACGAAGGTTCGTCTTGTCGATGCTCGTGACTCCTCTGATGATCGCGATCGTCATGGCGCTCATCGCCGATCTTGACAGTCCGCGCAGCGGCCTGATTCGAATTGATCAGCAAAGCATGCAAAGAGTGCAGTCTGACATCAAAGCGGCTCCCTAAAGATT